>CANFIC010000185.1 GCA_947446685.1 Burkholderiales bacterium | reverse complement strand
TGCGTACCGAGGCGCTCAAAAAATTCACCCAATGCGCTGGCCCGGGCGGCCAGCTCGGTCGCGCCCTTGCCGTTGGCAAACAGCATCGGGCAATCCTGATCTTTCACATGCACTGACCAGATCGATTCGATCTCGTTCAGCCAGGAGGACTCGTTGAGCGTGAAGCCGCGCAGTTGCAGCTTGGCCTGCATCGTGCGGATGGTCGATTCGAGCGAGGCGTCTTTGCCTGGGATGAAACTTTCGATTTGCATGGGTCTGGGTCGGTGATCGGGGCTGAAGCAGCGAAGCAGGGGCGCTGAGAGACGGCCAAAAAAAGACGCGGCATCGCCGCGTCCTGAACAATTCACCGCTTTTCAGTATTTTATTGGCAATTCCCCGGCCGGCCTGAATCAATAAACGATCGCGCTTTGACGGTTGGTCGCATTGCCTTCAAGTTGTGGCACCTGCGTGAACTTGCCCGACATCTGCTTGCGCATCTCGATCACCACATCCTTGCGCGCCAGCTTGTTCTGCGTTGCGGTCATCACCTTGATGAAGTAATAGGTGAAGGCACCGTTATAGCGGCCGTTGAAATAGGCGTCGGCGCTGGTCTGGTTGGCCTTGCAACCGGCCCACAGGATATGGTGCTGGCCTGCAATGGCCTTGTCGACTGCCTTGGACGCAGCTGCCGGTCTGGCGGCCAGCGTAAAGCCGCGTACCCGGGCCTGTCTGGCGGTTGGCGGTGTGGCCAGCGGTGCGATGAAGCGGGCTCGCGGCGCATGCAGCGAGAACGCCTCGCGCAAGCCGGTGCCGCTGTGACAGGTGTCGAGGTAGACCTCGAGCAGCACCGTATCAGGCAGTTGCACGAACAGATCATGCAGTTCGTCGTCGCTGATGATATGGGCCGGATCCCAATCCTGACCTTTCTGCGCGATGTCATAGGGCACGAAGGCTTCGTCCATGCCGTCGGGCTCGTCACCCGAGGTATCGGCCACCTGCGTGCCATGCGAAGACCAGCTGAAGAGGATGTAGCTGAGCTTGCCCGCCTTGGCATCAGCCACGGCCTTCTTCAAGGCCGTCATGATGGCCGCCTTGGTGGCCTGCGCATCGGTCAGCAGCTTGATCTCGGTGGCCTTGAAGCCCAACAGGCTTTTGCACAGGGCCGCCATGTCCTTGGCGTCGTTGACGCAACCATTCAAAGTGAACTGAGGGTATTTCGCAAATTTGTTGATACCAACGCAAATTGCTTGCTTTGCCATAACCGTCTCCATGAGTTGTGGGGTGGAGATCACGGTGGCCTGCTTCGGATTGTTGGTGCTGGGCAGGCCTCGCAACCAGCCTGCACCCTAAGCCGCTCGGTCTGACGGCACCATCCCAAGCTTGGTAGGAACGATGTACTAGGGCTTCCTGGCAATACTGCCCGGTCGCGTTGGCACATTGGCGCTGCAGATGTCGATGTGGCGCGGGCTGCGCACATACCAACCGCCGCGGTTGCGGCGTGCATCGAGCAACTGTGTCCAGGTCTTGCTGTCGGTGCGCAGCAATTGCAGCGGACTGCGTTCAGCCAAGGGCAGATCAGCCAGCAAGCGGACGGTGCTGATCGGCAGGCGCTGCCCGGCCTGTTCATAAAAACCCATGTTCGGGCCGCCTCGCGGCAGGCTCGACAGCAACTCGATGCCCTTCATGACACGGCCGACAACGGTGATGTTCAGGTCCAGTCCGCGCGGCGCATGGCCGATGACGGCGTACAACTCGCTGCCATTGCTCGAGTCCACCGCATCGCTGCGACCCGCGCCGACCATGCCGTAGCAATGCGCCAGCCAGGCCTGCTTGGTTTTCGGATCAGCAGCGACCGGCATGCCGTCAACAAAGCCGGTCAGCGGCGCCCAGCCGTCAACATCAGCCAGGCGCTGCAACGGCAGGCCCTTCAGGGCCACCGAAAATTCTGCTGGCAACTGGCTCGAAGCGCTGCCCATCGGCCTGGCCTTCGCCTTGTCGTCGGCATCCGGATCGCCCCATTGGGCGACAAAGTTGTCCTGAACCCGCAAGACCGCGAGTCCGTCAAAATAGCCATTGCGCGCCAGTTGCCGGATATTGGCTGCATGGCGCGGCGCAAAACGCGGCGCCAGTTCGATCAGCACCTGGCCCTGCGGCAAGGTCATCACGAGGGTGTTTTCGGGGTCAAGTTCGCGCCAGTCACTGTCGGGCGAGTTCTTGATGATGTCGGCGCTGCTACTCACCGGTTTGGCGGGCTTGGTGACTGGGCCGGGATTGGCTGCCCAGGCGATGTGGGCGACAAGCAAACCGGCGGTCAATATTTTCAATCGATGTTTCATGGGTCGCCAGCATAGTCTCAATCCGCGGCCGGGCAAAGCCGAACTCATGCATACCGTCACCCAAGCACCAGCGCGGACAGGCAAGCATTGCCCCGGCTCAGTCGCTGCCTACAATCGGGCATGGCTTTTGTACATCTGCGCACCCACACCGAATTTTCCGTCGTCGACGGCACTTTGAGAATCGACGATCTGGCCCAAGCCGCTGCAGCGGATGGTCAAGTCGCGCTGGCGATCACTGATCTGGCCAATCTGTTCGGCGGTATCAAGTTCTATAGCGCAGCGCGCAAGAAAGGTGTCAAGCCGCTGCTCGGCGCTGATTGCTGGCTCGAACCCGAGGGCAGTGACAAGCAGCCCAGCAGGTTGCTGCTGCTGGTGCAGAACAATCAGGGCTATTTGAATCTGTGCGAATTGTTGTCGCGCGCCTGGATCCGCAATGTGCAACGCAACCAGGCCTGCCTGAAATGGGACTGGTTGCAGGAACTCGGAGATGGCTTGATCTGCCTGTCGGGGGCCCAGTTCGGTGGCCTGGGCCAGGCCTTGCTGGCCGGAGACAAGCCGCGCGCGCTGGATTGGGCCGGGCGCTTCATCAAAGCATTTCCGCAGCGCTTTTACATCGAGTTGCAGCGCGCCGGTCTTCCAGGGCAAGAAGCCCTGGTTCAGGCCAGCGTGCCCTTTGCTGCCGAACTGGGACTGCCGGTCGTTGCCACGCACCCGGTGCAGTTCCTCGCCGAGGATGACTTTGAGGCGCACGAGGCGCGCGTCTGCGTGGCCGAGGGCGAAACGCTGACCAACCCGAAACGCATCAAGCGATTCTTGCCCGGCCAGTATTTCCTCGCTCAGGCGCAAATGGAAGCCTTGTTCGCCGACATCCCTTCCGCCCTGGCCAACTCGGTCGAGATCGCGCGCCGCTGCAGTCTGACGCTGCTGCTGGGCAAACCGCGCCTGCCTGACTTCCCGACACCGCTGGTCAATGGCGAGCAGATGACGCCCGAGGCCTACTTCCGTCACGCCTCGCATGAAGGCTTGAACGAAAGAATGGCGCTGCTGTATCCCGATCCGGTGGTGCGCGAGGCGCAACTGCCGCGCTACCTCGAGCGGCTCGAGTTCGAGCTCGAGACGATCGTGAAGATGGGTTTCCCCGGCTATTTCCTGATCGTTTCGGACTTCATCTTGTGGGCCAAGAACAATGGCTGTCCGGTCGGCCCGGGCCGGGGTTCGGGCGCGGGCTCATTGGTCGCCTATGTGTTGAAGATTACCGACCTCGACCCGCTCAAGTACAAGCTGCTGTTCGAACGCTTCCTGAATCCCGAGCGGGTCTCGATGCCGGACTTCGACATCGACTTCTGCCAGGGCAACCGCGAGCGGGTGATCGACTATGTCAAGGACAAGTACGGCCGCCATGCAGTCAGCCAGATCGCCACCTTCGGCACCATGGCGGCCAAGGCGGCGCTGCGCGACATCGGACGCGTGCTGGGCATGGGCTATGGCCAGGTCGACAGCATCGCCAAGCTGATCCCGGCGCCTCCGGGCAAGACGGTGACGCTGGCGCGGGTGCCCGATGAACCCGACAACAGCGTCATCTACGCCCGCAAGGAAGCGCCCGAACTGGAGGAGCGCGAAAAGGCCGAGGAAGATGTGGCCGAGTTGCTGAAGCTGGCTGCACGCGTTGAAGGCATGGTGCGCAATATCGGCATGCATGCCGGCGGCGTGCTGATCGCGCCGGGCAAGATCACCGATTTCTGCCCGCAATACCAGCAGCCCGGCTCGACCAGTGCGGTCAGCCAGTTCGACAAGGACGATGTCGAAGCGATCGGCCTGGTCAAGTTCGACTTCCTGGGTCTGGCCACGCTGACCATTCTGGAACTGGCCAAAAACTTCATCCAGGCGCGCTATCCCGAGCAGAAAGATTTCTCCTTCGAGACTATTCCGCTCGATGACAAGCGGGTCTACAAGCTGTTTTCAGACGGCTTGACCGAGAGCGTGTTCCAGTTTGAATCACGCGGCATGCAGGGCATGTTGCGTGACGCCAAGCCTTCGCGGCTGGAAGACCTGATCGCGCTGAATGCCCTCTACCGGCCGGGTCCGATGGACCTGATCCCGACCTTCGTGGCGCGCAAGCATGGGCGCGAGCCGATCGAGTATCCGCACCCATTGACCGAAGCGGTGCTGGCCGAAACCTACGGCATCATGGTTTATCAGGAACAGGTGATGCAGACCGCGCAGGTACTGGGCGGCTATTCGCTCGGCGGCGCCGACATGCTGCGTCGCGCGATGGGCAAGAAAAAAGCCGAGGAGATGGCCGAACACCGCGGCATCTTCCGCAAGGGTGCAGCCGAGAATGGCCTGACCGAAGCCAAGGCCGACGAAGTCTTCGACTTGATGGAGAAGTTTGCCGGCTATGGTTTCAACAAGAGCCATGCGGCGGCCTATTCTTTGCTGGCCTATCACACCGCCTGGCTGAAAGTCCATTTCACCGCCGAGTTCTTCGCTGCCAATATGAGCATCGAGATGGACGACACCGACAAGCTGAAGGTGTTGCTCAACGATGCAAAGTTGTTCGGCATCGACTTCCAGCCACCCAACGTCAACCTGGGCGAATACCGTTTCGAGCCCTTGAGCAAGAAGTTGATTAACTATGGGCTCGGCGCCATCAAGGGCACCGGGCAGGGTGCCATAGAGGCGATCAAGGCGGCGCGCGAAGGTCGCGGCAGCAGCCCGCAAGGCAAGGAGTGCGGCGACTTCAAGAGCTTCTTCGACTTTTGCCGCCGGGTTGATCGACGCTCGGTCAACAAGCGCGCGGTCGAAGCCTTGATCAAGGCCGGCGCCTTCGACACCCTGCATGCCGACCGGGCCAGCTTGCTCGCGAGCGTGGCGCGCGGCTATGCCCATGCGGAAACCCAGGAAGCCAATGCGGATCAAGGCGGTCTGTTCGACTTCGGCGATTCGCATGCTTCATCCACTGCCGAGCCCGACCTGGTCGAAGCTCCGGCCTGGAGCATCAAGGAACGCTTGACGCTGGAGAAAACCGCGATCGGCTATTACCTGAGCGGCCACTTGTTCGATCAAAGTGGTGATGAGGTTCGGCGCATGGTGAGGCGCCAGATCGCCGACCTCGGCGACAGCCGCGAGCCGGTGCTGGTGGCCGGCATCGTCAGCGATCTGCGCATCGTCAATGGCCAGCGCGGGCGCGTGGCGATCTTCAAGCTTGATGACAAGTCCGACCTGATCGAGTCGGTGGCCAATGAAGAGATGCTCAACGCGCACAAGGAGTTGCTGGTCGACGACGAGTTGCTGATCATCCAGGGCAAGGTGCAGGCGGACCGCTTCTCGGGCGGGTTCAGGCTCAATGTGCAGGCGGTCTGGAACCTTGCAGGCGCCAGGGCCAAATTTGGTAAATATTTCCTGCTGCCAGTGCAGCAGCAACTGCCTGCCTTGCAGCAGTTGCTCAAAGCCTGGCCGGCGCGTCAATTGCAGACCGAACAGGGCCCGATTCCCCAGGGTCTGACGGTGCGGACCCACCATCTGCTGCGCAGCGAGTCGGCTGAATTCAAGCTCGATTTGGGTGAAGAAAGCCGCTTTTGGCCCAGCGATGAGGCCTTGGCGATGCTCGGCCAGACGGCCGCGGCGGGCCAGGATCAGGCACGGATCATTTACGACTGATTCGCCTGATCACCCGATGCAAGCAGCGACCAATACCGGATTGATCCTCACCGGTGGCGGGGCGCGCGCTGCCTACCAGGTCGGCGTGCTCGCGGCGCTGGCGCAGATCCGCCGCGCTGCCGGCATCACCGAAGGCAATCCGTTTCCTGTGATCGCCGGCACTTCTGCCGGAGCGATCAACGCCGCCATGCTGGCTTGCCAGGCCGATGACTTCGATGCAGCGGTCGAAGGTCTGGTGCAGATCTGGGAAAACATCCATGTGCAGCAGGTCTATCGCGCAGATTCACTGGGCATCATCCGCACCGGCGCGCGCTGGTTGACGATGATGAGCATCGGTTGGGCGCTGGCACGCTGGCGCCGCACACAACCCAACAGCCTGCTCGACAACGCGCCACTGGGCGACCTGCTGCGACGCATGGTACGGCTTGAGCGGCTCGAGGCTATGCTCAGCCAAGGTCATTTGCAGGCCTTGGCCATCAGCGGTTCCAGTTACAGCTCGGGCCAGCATGTCACCTTTTACCAAAGCCAGCGCATCCTGAAACCCTGGCTGCGCTCGCAGCGGCTGGCGGTGCAAGCACCGATTTCGGTCGAACATCTGCTGGCCTCTTCGGCGATTCCTTTTATTTTCCCGGCAGAAAAGCTTGATCTGGAGGGCCGGGCCGAATGGTTCGGCGACGGCTCGATGCGCCAGAGTGCGCCGATTTCGCCGGCCATCCACCTCGGTGCTGAACGTGTGCTGGTGATCGGTGCCGGCCGCATGCATGAGCCACCCGGTCGGCGCGCTGTACTGGTCGATGGACATCCCAGCATGGCGCAGATCGCTGGCCATGCCCTGTCGAATATCTTTCTGGATGCGCTGGCAGTCGATGTTGAACGGCTGCAGCGCATCAACGCGACGCTGGCACTATTGCAGCCCGATGCGCACGAAAGCACTGAGCTGCGGCCGATCGAGGTGCTGGTGATCGCGCCGAGCCGGCGCCTTGATGATCTGGCGGCTGAACATCAGGGCAGCTTGCCACCGGCCTTGCGTGCGATGCTGCGCAGCATCGGTGTGGCGGGCCAGGGACAGGGCGCCAGCGGCTCGGCCCTGACCAGCTACCTGTTGTTTGAGCCCGAATACACCCGGGAGCTGATCAAATTGGGCCTCAGCGATACGCTGGCGCGGCGCGGCGATGTACTGGAATTTTTCGGTTGGTCTGATGTTGAAGGTCCCGCAGTCAAGGTGTCGGCTGGCCGTTGATCCTCAGGCCCTGATCGGAGAATTTGCGGGCGCTGCTGCGGCCTATGCCCTGAACCCGGCGCAGCAGGTCGGCCCAGTCGCTGAAGGCTTGCTTTTGGCGCGCTTCAAGCATCCTTTCGGCCAAAGCCGGGCCGATGCCGGGCAGCGACTCCAACTGCGCCCGGTTGGCTTGATTCAGCTCCAGC
>CANFIC010000184.1 GCA_947446685.1 Burkholderiales bacterium | reverse complement strand
GCCTTGTAACTTTTTCCTGCAGACCAATAGATAGGCAAGGCGAGAACTCGTTCATGCTTTGTGGCAGCAACTGGGGCTTCGCCCAAACAGCTGGCTGATCTGTCAAACTGAAGCCCCCAAGCAAAGGAGATCGATCATGAAAAGAAATATTACGCGGCTGCTGGCCGCAAGCTTGCTGGCCCTGGCCGCGGCAGGATCGGGCGCGCAAACGGTAGAAGTCGAGGGCGTGAAGCTTGAGTCTTCGGCCCAGGTCGGCAATGCCGCCTTGCAATTGAATGGTGCCGGCTTGCGGACGCGTGTTTTCTTCAAGGTCTATGTGGCCGCGCTCTACGTGCCGCAGAAATCAGCCGATGCCAACAATCTGCTGGCCCAGAAAGGACCGCGTCGCATCGCCATCACGATGTTGCGCAATGTCGACGCTGAATCCTTCGCCGATGCGTTGAACGAAGGCTTGCGCAACAACCACAGCCCGGCGCAACTCGCCGGCCTGAAAGCACAGATCGACGCCTTGAATGCCACGCTGAAACTGGTCGGTGAGGCCAAAAAGGGCGATCTGATCAACTTCGAATTTGTTCCCGAAGTCGGTACGCGCGTGATGGTCAATGGCCAGCCGCGCGGTGCGGTGATCGCCGGCGAAGAGTTCTTTACTGCCGTGCTGCGGATCTGGATCGGTGACAAGCCGGTCGAAGCCAGCCTGAAGAAGGGCCTGCTCGGCGGCTGAAGCTATTCGCAGCGCGTCAGCTTGAGCAGGCGATCGACTTCATGGTGGTGGTGGATGCAATTGTTCTGGTGCCAGCGGCGTATCACCCACATGATGCTGGCGACCACCACGCCGAAGATCGTGATGGCGCCAAAAGCCGACATGCCCATTTTTGTCATGCCGGTGTACAAGGCGCCGAGGCCCAGGATGCAGGCCTGTTCATTGAAATTCTGCACCGCGATCGAGCGACCTGCACCCATCAGGTTGTGACCCCGGTGCTGCAGCAGCGCATTCATCGGCACCACCAGATAACCGCCAATGCCGCCGAGCATGATCAGGAAAGGCGCGGCGATCCAGACATTGCTGATGAAGTTCATCAGGATGATCAGCAGCCCCATCGCGATGCCCAAGGGGATCACCGCAGTGGCTCGATCGAGGCGGATATACACCGAGGCCAGCACCGCGCCGGCCGCAGTGCCGATCGCGACCACGCCGACCAGGCTTGAAGCCTGCGTTGTGCCATAGCCCAGTGCCGCCGCTGCCCAGGCCAGCACGATATAGCGCAGATTGCCTGAGACGCCCCAGAACAAGGTGGTGGTCGACAAGGAGATCTGCCCCAGCTTGTCCTGCCACAAGCGCTTGTTGCAGCGGGAAAAATCTATCACCAGACCGATCACGCCATGGGACAGCGCTTGCAGCGGTGTATCGGTGCGCGGGATGCGCAGATTGAACAAGGCGGCGATCACATACAGGCCGACCAGAGCCGAAATCGCCGCTTCGGGCGCGGTGTCGATGCTGGTGTCGAAGACGGGGAAATCGAAGGCCAGCAACATGCTCGATACATTCAGGCCGACCAGTTGCCCGCCCAGCAACACGCCCAGGATGATCGAGCTGATCGTCAAGCCCTCGATCCAGCCATTGGCCTTGACCAGTTGGGATGCCGGCAGCAACTCGGTCAGGATGCCGTATTTGGCCGGTGAATAAGCAGCGGCGCCGAGGCCGACGATGGCATAGGACATCAGCGGATGGGTGCCGAACAACATCATCAGGCAGCCGATTACCTTGATGCTGTTGGCGTAGAACATCACCTTGCCCTTGGGCACTGCATCGGCAAAGGCGCCGACAAAGGGCGCCAGCACCACGTAGAAGAGCGCGAACATCGGCACCAATGCGGCGCGCTGCCATTCGGGGCTGCCGGAGGTGTAGAGCAATTCAACGGCAGCGACGAACAACGCGTTGTCAGCCAGCGAGCTGAAGAACTGCGCCGCCATGATGGTGAAGAAGCCTTTTTTCATGAACCCATTCTGAACTGCGGGAAAGTGGCAAAAAGGCCCAGGTACGTAAACGGTCGCAACAGTAGCGAGCAGGCGACTTTATAGCATGCAGCTTTTTCGGGGGACAACAGCCATTGGCGCGATGCCACAATTGATCCATGCCGCGCCCCATCGAAGCCATCATCCATGTTCAAGCCTTGACGCACAACCTGGCGCAGGCCCGCAATGCAGCGCCCGACGCCAAGGTCTGGGCCGTCATCAAAGCCAATGCCTATGGCCACGGGATTGAAAACTCTTACCCGGGTCTGCGTGCTGCGGACGGCTTTGCGCTGCTCGATCTCGACGAAGCGCAATTGCTCCGCAAACTAGGCTGGCGCGGCCCGATCCTGTTGCTTGAAGGCGCTTTCGAATCACGCGACCTGGAGCTTTGTTCGCGGCTCAAGCTCTGGCATGCGGTCCATTGCGAACAGCAGATCGACTGGCTGGCGATGCACAAAACCCATGAGCCGCACCGCGTTTTCCTCAAGCTCAACAGCGGGATGAACCGGCTGGGCTTCACGCCGCAGGCCTTCCGCGCCGCCTGGACCAGGCTCAACGCGCTGCCTCAGGTCGACGAGATTTCCTTGATGACGCATTTTTCCGACGCCGACGGGCTGCGCTTCGGCGCGGACGGCATCGCCCATCAGCTCGCCAGTTTCGAGGCTGCGGCGGCTGATCTGCCCGGCGAAAGGTCCTTGAGCAACAGCGCGGCCACTTTGCGCTACCGCCTGCGCAGCGACTGGGTACGGGCTGGCGTGATGGTCTACGGCAGCGCCCCCGATTACCCCGGCAACGACCCGGCGCACTGGGATCTGCGTCCGGCGATGACGCTGCGCTCGCGCGTCATCGGCATGCAGAACCTCCAGCCAGGAGACAGCGTCGGCTATGGCAGCAGCTTTTGCGCCAGCCAGGCAATGCGCATCGGCATCGTGGCCTGCGGCTATGCCGATGGCTACCCGCGCCATGCCGGCAGCGGCACGCCGGTACTGGTCAACGGGCAGCGCACCACGACGGTCGGCCGGGTCTCGATGGACATGCTGGTGGTCGACCTGACGGATATGCCGCAGGCCGGCCTGGGCAGCGAAGTCACGCTCTGGGGCTGCGGGCCCAAGGGTGCAATCCTGCCGATCGACGCCGTGGCGCAGGCCGCCGGCACGATCAGCTATGAGTTGATGTGCGCGCTGGCCAAGCGCGTGCCGGTGACGGTCGAAAACCGGGCTTGATGCGGCCATGTTGCTGAACTGGATTCCCTCCGAGGCCGAGCTTGACTTCAGCGCGATCCGCGCCAGCGGCCCGGGCGGGCAGAACGTCAACAAAGTTTCCAGTGCGATTCACCTGCGCTTTGACATCGCAGCCAGCAGCCTGCCCGAGGTGATCAAGCAGCGCCTTCTCCATCTGGCCGACCAGCGCATCAACCGCGACGGCATCGTCGTCATCAAGGCGCAGGAACATCGCAGCCAGGAGATGAACCGCGCCGATGCAGTGGCGCGCTTGCAGGCGATGGTGCAGAGCGTGGCGCATCTGCCCACGCCGCGGCGCCCGACCAAGCCGACCTTCGGCTCCAAACAGCGCCGGCTCGAAGGCAAATCGCTGCGCAGCGGTATCAAGGCCGGCCGCAGCCGCGTCAGCGCGGGCGAGTAGCGATGAAAATGCTGGCCAGGCAGAGCGTCATGCCTGCCAATGCCAGCAGGGTCGGCTGCCAGCCTTCCAGCAGCGCCGAGATCAGCAGCGCGATCACCGGCACCACCACCCCGGTCAAGGCCGCTCGCGCCGGGCCCTGGCGTTGCGCCAGCTTGAAATAAAGCACGAAAGCCGTGACCGAACCGAACAGCGACAGGTAGAGCAGCGACCCGACATAAGGCAAGCGCCAGTCGAAATGCAGACCGGCTCCGCTGGCCAGCGACAGCAGAATCAGGAAGACCGCGCCATAAGCCATGCTCCAGGCCAGGATCGGCACCAGCGGCAGTTGGCGATTTGTCAGCGTCAATGTCAGCACATTGCCGGTGCAGGCCGACAGCATGGCCAGCAGACCCAGGCCCAGACCCAGGGCCGCGCCGGGGCGGGCGCCGGTCGAGGCGATCTCGGGCCAGAAAATCATTGCTACGCCGGCCACGCCGCCGCTAGCCGCCAACATGAAACGCCGGCCCACCGACTGGCCGAAAAAATAGCGCCCCGAGATCGCATTGCCGAACACCATCAGCGAAAACAGCACCGCGACCAGCCCGCTGGGCAGATAGCGCTCGGCTTCATAGACGGCCCAGTAATTGCCGCTGTACTGCACGATGCCGGTGGCAGCCATCAGCCAATGGGCCGAGCGCGGCAGCCGCAGCGATTCGCCGCGCCAGCGCGCCAGCGCCAGCAACAGCAAGGCTGCCAAGGCGAAGCGCCAGGCAACCGAATTCAGCACCGGCACCGGTGCATCGAGTTGGAAAAGAATCAGATGCCAAGTGCTGGCCCAGATCAGGGTGGGCAGCCAGAACAGCGACCGGTCGGAGACAGCGCGCATCAGGCCCCGCGCCTGAAGGTGGCCAGCAAGGCGCCGGCGACGATGAAGAGGCCGCCGAAACTACGGTTCATCAGCTTGATCTGGCGGCTTGAGCGCAGCGCCGTCAACAGGCGCGCTGCCAGCGCCGTATAGCCCGCCATCACCACCAGGTCGGTGCAGCACAGCGTCGCGGCGATCAACAGATATTGCTGCGGCAGGCTGGCCTGCAGGTCGAGAAACTGCGGCACGATCGCCAGCATGAAGACTGTCCCTTTCGGATTGACCGCATTGACCAGCCAGCCGCGCAGCACCATCCGGCGCCGCGGCAGGCGCGGCTCTTCACTGGCCGTTGCCTGCAGCGGCGTGACCGGCGCGCGCCATTGCTGGATGCCCAACCAGACCAGATAGACCACGCCGAGCCATTTCACCAGCGTGAATGCCAGGCTTGAACTTGCGATCAAGGCACCCAGGCCGATGCCGACCAGCAGCACCTGGGTCAGGATGCCCAGCACCAGACCGAAGGTTGTGAAATAGCCGCGCTTGAAGCCATGGTTCAAGCCCGAGCTCATCGCCGCGATCGCGCCGGCGCCTGGCGACAGGCTGATCGCCCAGGACGCCGCAAAAAAACCGAACCAGGTGCTGAAATTCATTGATTTTCGAAAAGCAAATCGCCCTTTTAGCATGCCGGCGCAGCGCGCCGGCAGTTTGGCAGTCGACAATCCAGCCCATGGCCAAGGAAAAATCGATTTACACCTGCTCTGATTGCGGCGGTACCAGCCCGAAATGGCTGGGCAAATGCCCGGCTTGCGGCGCTTGGAATACGCTGGTCGAAGGCGTGGCCGAAAGCGCTGCCGGCGGCAAGAATCGCTATCAGTCGCTGGCCAAGAGCCAGCCGGTGGCGACGTTGAGCGAGATCGAGGCCGCCGACTTCGAGCGCACTCCGACCGGCCAGGAAGAGCTCGACCGTGTGCTCGGTGGCGGCATCGTGGCTGGCGGCGTGGTGCTGATCGGCGGTGACCCTGGCATCGGCAAATCGACGCTGCTGCTGCAGGCGATTGACGATCTGTCGAACAAATTGCCGGTGCTTTACGTCACCGGCGAGGAATCCGGCGCGCAGATCGCGATGCGTTCGCGCCGCCTCGGCCTGGCCGGCAAACGCGTGCGCGTGCTGGCCGAAATCAGCCTCGAGAAAATCCTCGCCACGCTCGAAGTCGAGCAACCGGCTTTTTGCGTCATCGACTCGATCCAGACCCTTTATTCCGAACATCTGTCATCGGCACCGGGGTCGGTCGCGCAAGTGCGTGAATGCGCAGCGCAACTGACGCGCACCGCCAAGTCGACCGGCTGCGCGATCGTGCTGGTCGGCCATGTGACCAAGGAAGGCGCAATCGCCGGCCCGCGCGTGCTCGAACATATCGTCGACACGGTGCTCTATTTCGAAGGCGATACCCATTCGAGCTTCCGGCTGGTGCGGGCGATCAAGAACCGCTTCGGTGCGGTCAACGAGATCGGCGTTTTCGCGATGACCGAAAAAGGCCTGAAAGGCGTGGCCAACCCGAGCGCGATTTTCCTCTCGACCCATGGCGAACCGGTGCCTGGCAGTTGTGTGCTGGTGACGCTGGAAGGCACGCGCCCGCTGCTGGTCGAGCTGCAGGCCTTGGTCGATTCAGGCGGGCCCAGCCCCAGGCGCTTGAGCGTCGGCCTCGACCGCGACCGGCTGGCGATGCTGCTGGCGGTGCTGCATCGCCATGCCGGCGTTGCCACCAATGACCAGGACGTGTTTGTCAATGCGGTCGGCGGCGTGCGCATCAGCGAACCAGCGGCCGACCTTGCGGTGCTGCTGGCGATTCAAAGCAGCTTGCGCGGCCGGGCTTTGCCGAAAGGCTTTTTTGCTTTTGGTGAAGTCGGTCTGGCCGGCGAAGTGCGGCCTGCGCCGCGCGGCCAGGAGCGCTTGAAAGAAGCCGCCAAGCTGGGCTTTTCGATCGCCGTCGTGCCCAAGGCGAATGCGCCGAAAAAGCCGATTGAAGGCCTGACGATCCATGCAGTCGAGCGGATCGAGGACGCGATGGAACTGGTTCGCGGCTTGTAAGTCCTGTTGCTGCCCGGCGCCCTGGCCCTGGCTGCTAGCATCCTGACCCATGAATAAATGGATTGGCATTGCGCTGGCCTTGACCGCGCTGATTGGTGGCGGCCTGCTTTATGGCTGGCAGGGCCTGGTGTTGGGGGTGACCATCGTTTCTTTCTGGTTGCTGCTGCAGTTCAGCCGCTTTATCCGGGTGATGCGGATCGCGGCCGAAGGGCCGATGGGCCAGATCGACAATGCGGTGATGCTCAGTACCAAAATGCGTTTGGGCATGAAACTGGTTGAGCTGTTGCCGCTGACCCGCAGTCTGGGCAATAAGCTGTCGACTTCGCCCGAGACCTATGCCTGGACCGACGCCGGCGAGGTGCAACTGGTGGTTGTTCTCGAGCAGGGCAGGGTCAGCAAATGGTCGCTGCTGCGGCCTGAAGACCAGGCTTGAATTTTTACTGGCGGCGTTGGCAAGCTCAGCCAAGCTGAATCGCGGCTTTATTTCGGAGCCAGCGACTGAACCAACCTGACGGGTGTTGTGAAACTGCCTTTGACGGCCTTTTTGACAAAAGCCTTGTCACAAGTGAGCAATGCATCCTCGCCTTTGCTCAAGGCCAAGTGCAGAGCATCGGCAAAGTCGATGCCCTGCACAAAGGCATCCAGCGCCAAACGCAAGGCCCAGGCTTGCGGCGGGTTGAAATTGGGCAGACCCAATAGCAAACCCACACCGCGCTGAATCTCGGCGGCGGTGCAATCATTGGATTCCAGAACCCACACCAGTTCCAGCAGCACGGTCACAGGCGCAGTGAACTGCTGATCGGTCGCCAGCATGGCCTTGGCCCG
>CANFIC010000183.1 GCA_947446685.1 Burkholderiales bacterium | reverse complement strand
ATTTCATCAACAACCAGGTCGTGCGCCGCCGCGATGTGCAGGACGTGTTTCTCGGCACGGGCCTCGGGCCGCGCGCCTACGCCATCATCGGCCAGGGCACGATCAGCCGCATCATCGAGAGCAAGCCTGAAGAGCTGCGCATGTTCCTCGAAGAAGCTGCCGGTGTTTCCAAGTACAAGGAACGCCGGCGCGAGACCGAGAACCGTTTGCGCGACACGCGTGAAAACCTGACCCGGGTCGACGACATCCTGCGCGAGCTCGGCAGCAATCTGGAAAAGCTCGAAAAGCAGGCCCAGGTGGCGTCAACCTATCGCAGTTTGCAGGACAGCGGCACGCTCAAGCTGCAGCAGCTCTGGTTCCTGAAACACCGCGACGCCACCGGCGAGCAGGCCAGGGTCAGGCAGGAACATCTCGACGCGGTCAATGCGCTGGAATCCCGCTTGGCCGAGTTGCGCCAGGTCGAGGCCGGGTTGGAAACGCTGCGCCAGGCGCATTACGCTGCTGGCGACGAGCTGCATGCCTCGCAGGGCCGTTATGCCGAGGCGCAGCTCGAAGTCAGCCGGCTCGAGGAACGCATCCGCTATGTCGTCGAAGGCCGGCAGCGGGTCGAGGCGCGGTTGGTCGATCTGCAAGCGCAGAACCAGCAATGGGAAACCCGCTCGCTGGAAGCGCAGGACGAGCAGGAGAGCATTGCCGAGCAGATCAGCGTGGCCCAGGAGCAGAGTGAAATCCTCGCCGCCCAGGCCGACGAGCAGGGGCAGGATTTGCCCAATGCTGAAGATTCGCTCAGGGCAGCACAGGCGGCTGCCAACGCGCAGCGGCTCGAAGTCGTGCAGGTGCAGCAGCAGATCCAGGTGCTGGCGGCCGAAAGCCGCAGCATCGAAGATCAATCGCGCCAGTTGCGCAGCCGCCGTGAACGCTTGGCGATCGAGCGCCAAGCGCTGGCGCCGCCGGACGCGCAGGCTTTGGTTGACCTGCAGCGTTCCAGCCATGCCGCTGACGAAAGCCGCGACCTGAAGGCCGCCCAGCTGCACGAGTTGTCGGAACAGCTGCCGCTGCTTGAAGAAGCACGCCGCGTCCAGCAGCAAGAAGCCAACAGCCAGTTGTCGCGCCGCGCGCAGTTGTCAGCCAAGCTCGATGCTTTGCGTGCGCTGCAGGAAAAAGTCCAGACCGAAGGCAAGCTGCAGCCCTGGCTGGCGCGCCATGGTCTGGAAAGCCTGGCCGGTTTGTGGACCCGTTTGCAGGTTGAACAAGGTTGGGAGAACGCGCTCGAAGCGGCGCTGCGCGAGCGCATGGGTGCGCTCGAAGTCGGTCGGCTCGAGACGGTACGCGCATTCGGACAGGATGCGCCGCCAGCCAAGCTGGCGTTTTACTCGAACAATGGCGCGACGGCAGTCGATGCGCGCAGCGCCAGCCTGCCCAGGTTGGCCGCCAGGTTGCGCCTGCATGATGCTGCGCTGCAGGCCATGCTTGAAGAATGGCTGGCGGGTGTCTACAGCGCGGAATCGATCGACGCTGCGCTGGCCAGCCGTAACAGCCTGGCTGCAGGCGAGCTGATCATGACTGCCGAGGGCCATGCCGTCAGCCGCTTTGCAGTGAGTTTTTATGCGCCCGATTCAGCCCAGTCGGGTTTGCTGGCGCGGGCCCAGGAAATCGAACATCTGACCCTGGAACTGCGCGCTCAAAAGCTGATCTCCGAATCGGCGGCCAGCGACCTGGTGCGCGCCGAGGCCGCTTGTACCGAAGCAACGCTGATCCTGGCGCAGCAACGGCGCGAGGCTGCCGAGACCCAGAGCCGGGCGCATCAATTGCATGTCGAGCTGCTGCGTCTGTCAGCCCAGGCCGATGCTGCCAGCAGCCGGCGCCTGCAACTGGCCGACCTGCTGGCCGAGATCGACACCGAGGACGAAGCCTTGCAGGAGCGCCGCATCATCGGTGAGGCGCGTTTCGAAGATCTGGACATGCAACTGGCAACCACCCAGGAGCGCCATGCCGAACTTGAAGATGCGACGCTGCTGGCCGAGCGGCGCCTGACCGAAGCGCGTGAGCAATTGCGTGCTCTCGAGCGCCGCGCCCAGGAAGCCCAGTACAGCGCCAGGGCCTTGTCCGCACGCCAGGCCGAGATGCAGCGCTCGATCGAAACCGCGCAGGCTCAGGTCGAGACCAACCGGCAGTCGATCGCCAGCCTGCAGCGCGAGCTTGATCAGCTCAATGATGCGGCGGCGCAGGCCGGCCTGCAAGACGCCCTGGCCTTGAAGATGGAGCGTGAGCAGGCCCTGGCCGAGACGCGCAGCGGCTATGACGACCTGAGCCAGCAGCTGCGCGCGGCGGACGAGCAGCGCCTGAGCTTCGAACGCAGCCTCGACCCCTTGCGCGAACAGATTAGCAAGCTCGCGCTCGAAGAACAGGCCGCGCAGCTCGGCGGTGCGCAATATCTGGAGCAGCTGAACGCCGCTGGCGTCGACATGGAGGCGCTGGCCCTCTCGATCGAAACCGGTGCGGTCAAGCTCGCCGGCTTGCAGGGCGAGATCGACCGCATCAACCGCGAGATCACCGCCCTGGGGGCAGTCAATCTGGCCGCCCTGGACGAGCTGACCGCGGCGCGTGAACGCAAACAGTTTCTCGACGCACAGAATGCAGACCTGCTGTCGGCGATGCAGACGTTGGAGGATGCGATCCACAAGATCGACCTCGAGACGCGCGCCTTGTTGGGCAAGACCTTCGACCAGGTCAATGAGCATTTCGGCCGCATGTTCCCGGTGCTTTTCGGTGGCGGGCAGGCCAGGCTGGTGATGACGGGCGAAGAAATCCTCGACGGCGGCGTGCAGGTGATGGCGCAGCCACCGGGCAAGAAAAACAGCACGATCCACCTGCTTTCGGGCGGTGAAAAAGCGCTGACGGCGATCGCGCTGGTGTTCGCGATCTTTCAGCTGAATCCGGCGCCGTTCTGCCTGCTCGATGAGGTCGATGCGCCGCTGGACGATGCCAATACCGAGCGCTATGCCAGGCTGGTCAAGGAAATGAGCGGCGGCACTCAGTTCCTCTTCATCTCGCACAACAAGATTGCAATGGAAATGGCAGAACAATTGATCGGGGTAACGATGCAGGAGCAGGGCGTGTCGCGTATCGTCGCAGTGGATATTGAAGCAGCGCTTTCGATGGCGGAGGTTGGATGAACATGACCGGATGGTTGGCCATATTGGGTGGCCTGGTGCTGGCCGCAGTCGTCGCACATGGCGCATGGATGGCGCGCAAAGCCGGGCCGCGCCGCGCTGAAGAACAGATCGAGCCGATGCTGGATGAGCAGAACCAGCGCGAGGAACAGGCCGAGTCGGCTGCCACCCTGCCGGAAGAAGCTGCGTCTTCGATCAGCCGCCCGGCGCGCCGACCGTCGGCCCGCATTGACGCGCTGATCGACGCGATCGCCACGCTGACGCTGGACCAGCCGATCAGCGGCGAGATGGTCCTCTCGCACTTGCCTGGCAGCCGCCGCGCCGGCACCAAGCCCTTCCATATCGAAGGCCTGAATGTCGAAACCGGCGAATGGGAGCTGCCGTTCCCGGGCTTGGCCGGTTCTCGCTATGCCGAATTCCAGGCCGGCGTGCAGATGGCCAATCGCAGCGGTGCGATGAACGAGATCGAATATTCCGAGTTCGTGCAGAAGGTGCAGCTGTTCGCCGATGGCATTGGCGCTTTCGTGCAATTCCCCGACATGCTCGATGTAGTGGCGCGGGCGCGCGAGCTAGATCAGTTTGCCAGCGCCCATGACGCACAGTTGGCGGTGGTGCTGCGCCCCCGAGATACGGCCTGGACGCTGGGCTATGTGCTGCAGATCGCATCGCGCCATGGCTTTGTGGCCGGTGCGATTCCGGGCCGCTTGGTGCTGGCGGCCGATGAAGAAGGCGCGCCGCCCATCCTCAGCCTGAGCTTTGATGCGCAGGCCGCAATGGCTGAAAATCCGCAGCTTTCTTCCTTGCGCGAGTTGTTGCTTTCGCTGGACGTGCCGCAGACGCCCGAAGCGCAAGAACCCTTTGCCAGCTGGCAGGAAGCTGCACGCAGCCTGGCGGGTGACATCGACGCCGACATTTGCGATGACCATGGCCAGGTGCTCAACCTGCATGCTTTCAGCGCCATTGGTCAGGAACTCTCGGCGCTTTACGTCCCGCTGGCCTCGCATGATCTGGCCGCAGGCAGCCTGGCCACCCGACGCTTGTTCAGCTGATGTTTTCCGAGTTGAACCCGGCCGTCAGGGCGGCCGAGCTGCGCGAGCTGCTGCAGCACCATGCCCATCTTTACTACACGCTTGATGCGCCGGCCTTGCCTGACGCTGAATATGACCGTCTGTTTGCCGAGTTGCAGTCGATCGAA
Source organism: Burkholderiales bacterium (assembly GCA_947446685.1). Lineage (GTDB taxonomy): Bacteria > Pseudomonadota > Gammaproteobacteria > Burkholderiales > Burkholderiaceae_C > Paucibacter_A. Next base: position 3,079 of record CANFIC010000183.1, on the reverse strand, counting down.
ACGGCGCATCCGGCGCTGCTGACAGTAGATTCGCCGACCCAGCGCGTGCTGGGCAAATTGCTGCCCGGTTTTGCCCAGGTCAGGCATGCGCTGCCGATGCTGAGCATCCGCACCGAGACCGATACCGAACCCAGTGGCGCGCTGAATTTCGACGCCAGGGTGCGCCGCGAGCTCGAGCTTGGCGATGCGGCAGCGCCGGTCGAATATTCGGCCGAGCTGAAATTCGACGGCTTGGCGATCAATCTGCGCTACGAGCAGGGCCTGCTTGTGCAGGCGGCGACGCGCGGCGATGGCGAGAGCGGCGAAGACGTGACGCAGAACATCCGCACCATCGCGCAGATCCCCTTGCGCTTGAAGGGCGTCAGCGCTGCGGTGCTTGAGCTGCGCGGCGAGGTCTATATGCGGCGCGATGACTTCGAGGCCTTGAACGAACGCCAGCGCGAAGCGAACGAAAAAACCTTTGTCAATCCGCGCAATGCCGCCGCCGGCGCAGTGCGCCAGCTTGACCCCGCGATCGCCGCCAAGCGGCCCTTGAGCTTTTTCGCCTATGGCCTGGGCGATGTGCAGGGCTGGCCGCGACCCGACACGCACAGCGGCCTGCTCGACGCTGTGGCCGCCATGGGCTTGCCGGTCTGCGCTGACCGGGCCGTGGTCCAGGGCGCAGCCGGGCTGGTGCGCTTCCACCAGGAAATCGGCGCCAGGCGCGACAGCCTGCCTTTCGACATCGACGGCGTGGTCTACAAAGTCAACAGTCTGGCGCTGCAGCAGCGGCTGGGTTTTGTCAGCCGCGAGCCGCGCTGGGCAGTGGCGCATAAATACCCGGCGCAAGAACAGCTGACAAGACTCAACGGCATCGACATCCAGGTCGGTCGCACCGGCAAGCTGACGCCGGTGGCCAAGCTGGCGCCGGTCTTTGTCGGCGGCACGACGGTCAGCAACGCGACGCTGCACAACCTGTTCGAGCTGCGCCGCAAGGGCGTTCGCGTCGGCGACCAGGTGATCGTGCGGCGCGCCGGCGACGTGATCCCCGAGGTCGTCGCCCGCCTGCCCGAGCCGCGTCTCAGCTATGTTCCCAACTTTGCGATGCCGCGCCAATGCCCGGTCTGCGGCAGCGCGGTGTTGCGCGAACAAGGCGGCATCGAACATCGCTGCAGCGGTGGCCTGTTCTGCCCGGCGCAGCGCAAGCAGGCGCTGTTGCATTTCGCCGGCCGGCGCGCGCTTGACATCGAGGGCCTAGGCGACAAGCTGGTCGACCAGCTCGTTGATGCCGGCATCGTCACCAGCCTGCCGGGCCTTTACCAGCTCGACCTCGAGCGGCTCGCCGGGCTTGACCGCATGGCTGAAAAAAGCGCGCAGAACATCATCGAAGCGCTGCACAAGAGCAAGCAAACGACGCTGGCCCGCTTCCTCTTCGGCCTGGGCATCCGCCAGGTTGGCGAAGCCACGGCCAAGGCGCTGGCAAGGCATTTCGGCCAGCTCGAATTGGTGATGGCTGCCAGCGTCGACGAACTGCTGGCGGTGCGCGATGTCGGCCCGATCGTCGCGCAAAGCATTCACGATTTCTTCGCCCAACCGCACAACCGTGAGGTGGTCGAACAACTGCGTGCTGCCGGTCTGCATTGGGAAGAAGCCGCGGCCACCGGCCAGGGCCCGCAGCCGCTCGCCGGCAAGACCCTGGTGCTGACCGGCTCGCTGCCCACCTTGTCGCGCGATGCTGCCAAAGACCTGATCGAAGCCGCCGGCGGCAAAGTCAGCGGCTCGGTCTCCAAGAAGACCGACTTCGTCGTCGCCGGAACCGAAGCCGGCTCCAAGCTCGACAAAGCCCGCGAGCTCGGCATCGCCTTGCTCGATGAGGCCGGCCTGCTGCTCCTCCTGAGCCAGTAAGCGCCAGTCTCCGACCCTTACGACCCGTACGACCCGTACAACCGGACGGATCCATTCCGCCCGTACGACCCGTATGACCCGTAGCCCGCCATGCAGCGCAGCGCAATGCGGGGGGCTTTACCGTGGGTAATGGGAGGTTCCACGTCGCTGGAGCGCCCCCGCAGCCCCTGCTTAGGACCTCGGTTGTCGCCCTACGTGAGCCAGTTGCAAAGCGGTCTTTATCCCCGAGTCAATCGACCAATCCGCAACTTCCCGCTTGCCCGAAACGGCAACTTATCTGCTTGCGTTTGAATTCCCGGATATCAAAATAGTCAGATCAAAAAAATCGTTTTTAATCAAAAAGACCACCCTTAAAGTGGTTAAACAGAAAAATGCTAAATTCGCCGGATGATCAAAGATAGCCTAAATAAGATTGGGCGAATCTGTTGCAAATTTACAGCTGAATTGTCGCGTCATCTGGTCGCTCAATTGGCAATCTAGGAGTTGACAGGATGAGTACATTCACCGGTACCGCAGGCGCGGACACATTGACGGGCGGGGCGGGCGACGACTCGATCAACGGCCTGGCAGGCGCTGACAGCTTGAGTGGTGGCGCCGGCAATGACACTTTGGTCGGTGGCGCGGGCAACGACACCATCGACGGCGGCTCCGGCTACAACATCGTGCTGGTGCAAGGCAGTGCCGATGCCTATTCCTGGGCCGTCAATGCGGCCGGCGCGGTGCTGCTGACCGACACCATCGTCAATCCTGCCGACCTGATCGATGGCAGCGACCAAGGCACGGACACGCTGACCAATGTCCAGGCGATCCAATATGTGCGGCCCGACGGCACGATCGAATCGATTTTTGTGCTCGACGATCACGGCAATGCGCCGGATCCCGGCAACACGCAGATCCAGTATGGCGTATGGATGAGCGGGCGGGCCAATTTCTATGGCGATGTCGACTACTTCAAGCTGGCGACTGTCGCAGGACAGAAGGTGGTTTTGACAGGCGGGAGTATGACGGGCAACGGCTACGGCTACCTCACCGACGGATCGGTCGGGAACGGTAGTTTGTTCGGTGCTAATGGGTATATAGCCTCTGGGTGGAGTATCCCGGTCACATACAGCACTACAGGAACTGCTGACGTGCAGTTCTGGACTTACTCACTATCGGCGAACTCGCCGATGGCCTCACAGGGCTATAGCTTCAT
>CANFIC010000182.1 GCA_947446685.1 Burkholderiales bacterium | reverse complement strand
TGCAATAGCGGCAACAAAATGGTCACCGTCGTTCCCTGGTCAGGCTGACTCTGGACATTGATCGCGCCACCCAGTTCGCGCAGGTATTGGTAGCTCTCGTAGGCGCCGAGTCCCATGCCGCTGGCCTTGGTGGTCTGGAACGGCTTGAAGAGCCGGTGGCGGATGAATTCATCCGACATACCGCAGCCCTGATCAGCGATCTGCACCCGCGCCTGGCTACCGCTCCGGTCAAGTTGCAGGCGGACGGATGAATCGGTGGGGCTTGCGTCGAACGCGTTTTGCACCATATGGCCCAGCACCCGCTCGATCCTCTCTTCATGACCGCGTGTACTGATCCCCGCTTTCAAGTCAAGCAAGAGCAGGCGGCCCTTGGAAGCGGCGGCAGCTGCCAGCCGCGTGGCAATCAAATGCAGATCGACGCCACTGACCAGACCATGAGGACGCTCGCCCTCGCGCAGCTGCAGCATCAGCTGATGCATTTTTTCGAGCGAGTTCTCGACCGTGGCCAGCATGTCCAACTGGAACTCGGGGTTGTGGCGCAGGCGCTTGGCGTTCTTCATCATCAAGGACAACTGCGTGACGATGTTCTTCAAGTCGTGAACCACAAAGGCCGACATGCGGTTGAATGCATCGAACTTGCGCACCTCAAGCAAGGTCTCGGTCGCCTGCATCTGCGCCAGGTAGCTGGAGGCCTGGCTTGCGGCCGTCTTCAGCAGATCGCGCACCTCCCAGTTGAGATCGACCGGCGCTCTGGCGCTGCCGAGCAGAACAAAACCGATCAGTTCGCTACCAACCAGCAAAGGAATGAGCAACCAGCAGCGCGGATTTGCCAGCAGCCAGTCAGGTAGTTCGGGCTGCTTCGAGTCCGCAGCGACGCTTTGCGCCTGCCTGAGGTCAATGATCCAGGCGCGTTCGCGCACGAAATTGCAAAGTGGTGATGAAGCGCTCTCTCGCACGGAACTTGCGGGGCGATTCCAGCAAGCCGATTGTTCAAAGACTTCGTCATTCGAACCGGCATTACCGCGCCTCAGCCAGAGCTCTCCCGAAGGGCTTTCCACCAGATTCGCCAGCGCGCGCACCACGGTCTCGCCCATCTCCTGGGGTGAAGCCGCAGAAGCGAGGATGGCTGTAAAGCGAAGCCACTCTTGGCGGTAGTCATAGCGATAGCTGAAGAAATTCTTGCTGATATAAATTCTCAAACGTGCACGCAAAGTACCTGACTGCAGCAGCATCGCCAGCGCCAGCAGCGCAACGAAGACCATGGCCATTTGCACCGCCCTACCCCAGTCGCCACCGGTATACCGAACGTAATAGCCCAGCGCCGAAATCAGCAACAAATAGCCCCCCACCAGCAGCAGCGTGGCCGAATGGAAAACCGCCGCACGCGACAGATGCAACCTGACCAGCCAGTCGGCATGGCGCCTTGAAGCGATGAAAAGCAGCGGCAATGCGGCGCCATGAACTGCCGCGCGAATGCTCAAGGCATCGCCATCGAAATTGCTGAACAAGGCCGATTGGGAATAGACGAACAGATCGAACACGAAGATCGCGCCAAGGCCCAGGCAGACAGGTTTGGCATTCCAGCGCTGATCCTCCGAAACATTGCGCAGCAGCTGCTCGATCAAAACCAATCCGACCACAGCCTGTCCCAATGCAGCAAAAGCCGCCGGGCGCGACACCGCACTCGGCGGCGCGCCATGCAGGAACAACATCAGTACCAGGGATGATGCGATTGAAGCGCCTGCGGCGACAACATGGCCCCGCCATTCGCGGCCGCCAGTCGATTGACCATTGGCCTCGGGTTGCAGCAGCAACACGATGAACCGGAACCACAAGCTATAGCGTATGAGATCAAGAGCGGGCCGTATGGCCGAACTTGCAAGTCCCCAGGTCTCTAGCGGCCCCGACCAGGCCCAGGCAGCACTCGCGGCCAGGGCCGCCAAAAAAACGTAAGAGACCTGGTTAGAAATGGCCGCACCACGCCAAAGCCGAAAGGCGAAATTCAGCGCGAAAGCGCTGTAGGCGGTCGCTGCGGCGAAGTCGCCGATCAGACTCAAGCTCAACATCGAAGTTTGAAAACCTGCTGAATCAACGCGCGCCCTTGCCCGTCAGCACCACGGCGACGGTCTCGAGAATGATCAACAGATCAAGAAACAGCGAATGGTTCTTGACGTAGTACATGTCGTACTGAAGCTTCTCGATCGAGTCTTCGACAGTCGAGCCATATTCGTAGCGCACCTGGGCCCAGCCAGTGACACCGGGTTTGACGCTATGCCGGACTGCAAAGTAAGGAATCTTGCCGATGAGTTCCTCGACGAAGAATTGACGTTCGGGACGCGGTCCCACCAGACTCATCTCGCCGCTCAGCACGTTCACCAGTTGCGGCAGTTCGTCGATGCGAAGTTTGTGGATGAAGCGCCCGACCTTTGTCACGCGATCGTCACCAATCGAAGCCCAACGCGGCTTGCCGTCTTTTTCGGCATCGGCGCGCATGCTACGAAATTTGATCACCCGGAAGACTTTGCCGTTCAGCCCGACGCGCTGCTGCTGATAAAGCACCGGACCGGGCGAATCGAGCTTGATCCAGAGCGCTGCCGCCAACATTACCGGCAGCGCGAGCAGCAGCAGCAAAGCGGAGAAAAAGAGATCGAAAGCCCGTTTGACCAGGCTGCGGATCAGGCCCTGATTGAAGCCGTCGCCAAATATCAGCCAGCCCGGATTGACATGGTCGATATTGATTTGTGTGAGAGTCCGTTCAAAATAGCTGCTGATGTCGACGACGTGGATGCCATGGAGCTTGCAGTCAAGCAACTGGCGCAATGGCATGCTGCCGCCGCGCCGTTCGGGAAGCGCCACAACTATTTCCGCCACCTCGAGCCTTCGCGCCGTCTCGATCAGCGAGTCGGTCGAAGCGATGATTTCTGCAAGCGGCACCTGCGGGTCGGCTTCGTTCGGGCCGGTGAAATAGCCGATGATCTGCGCATGCGGATCGGCAGCCGTCAGGCTGAGACCGACCGCTCGGGCGACCGCGCCGGTGCCGAAAATCAGGATCCGGGTTCGATGGCGCGATTGCAGCCCGACATGCGCTGCGTAGACGCGATGCGCCATGACCGCCGCCACGGCAACCATCGCGACCCGCGTGATCAAGTTGCGCGGCTCAGGGTCAGCCGGCAACAAGCTGAAAATTGCATAGGCCAGCGGCAGTCCGAACAGCAGGCCCAGCAGGGCTCTTGTGGCTGTGGCGGTCATCGAACGGTTGTGCGAGTTTTGATAAAAGCCGGCGGCAAAATTAATGACAAACATGCCACCGGCCAGCGACAGGGAATGCGATGCCGCGAAGGGCATCAAGGCCTGACCTGCCGGCCCTTGAACAAGCACCACGGCCATCACCGTGGAGAGAATCAGGCCGACGTCGAAAAAAACCTGGCGCAAGGCCTGCCTGTGCAGGTAATGATTGAATACTCGAAGAACCATGCTGCCCCCAATCACCTGAACCAAAACTGATCGTCGAAGGCCGTTCTGAAGGGTTCAAGCGGCCGATCGATTCCAGACGATGATGCCGATAGCAGCGCCGATTCAGTTCCCCCGGTTCAAATGGCAAGTGGTTTTTTTGACCAACAATATTGGGGGGGTATGCAAGGGCCGGACGCCTTGCGAGCAGGCGAAAAAAAGCCCGCGACTGCGGGCTTTTTGAACTTGAACGGAACCCTGTTCAGGGAATCAGCGCACCACGGCGATCTGTTCGCGCGCACCAGCCTTGTAGGTGTAGAGCGTCAGCGAACCGTTCTTGATGTCGCCTTTTTCGTCAAAGGAAATCAAGCCGGTGACGCCCTTGTAATCTGCTGTCTTGGCCAAGACTGGCAGGTACTTGGCGGGCTCGGCTGAATCAGCCTTGACCATGGCGTCGACCATCACATTGATCGCGTCAAAGACATAGGGTGCGTAAATTTGCACATCGGCCTTGTACTTTTCCTTGAACCTGGCTTTGAAGTCGTCCATCGACTTTTTCGATTCGCCTTCGACCCCACCCGCTTCAGCGCAGACCACCTGGCCATCGCCCATGGTGCCGGCTGCCAACTTGGGCAACTCGCTCGAGCAGATCCCGTCGCCACCCATGAACCTGGCGTCGATGCCCAGGCTCTTCATCTGGCGCAACATCGGGCCGGCAACCGCGTCCATACCGCCGAAGAACACGATGTCAGGCTTCTTTGCCTTGAAGGCAGTCAGGATGGCGCTGAAGTCGGTCGCCTTGTCAGTGGTGAATTCGCGCCCGACGATATTGCCGCCGGAAGCCTTGACGCCTTTTTCAAACTCATCGGCAACGCCCTGCCCGTAGGCGGTGCGGTCATCGATGACGGCGATCGACTTGCCCTTCAACTCGGTGACCGCATAGCGGCCCAAGGTGCCGCCGAGATGGACGTCATCGGCCACGACGCGGAAAGCGGTCTTGTAGCCATTGCGGGTGAACTTCGGATTGGTCGCCGACGGTGAAATTTGCGGAATACCCGCATCGCTGTAGATTTTCGAGGCCGGGATCGATGTCCCGGAATTCAAGTGACCGATGACACCGTTGACCTTGGCATCCACCAGCTTTTGCGCTGCAGCAGCGCCCTGCTTTGGATCGCTCGCATCATCTTCAGCCAGCAATTCGAACTTGACCTTCTTGCCGCCGATGGTGACGCCTTTGGCGTTCAAGTCTTCGATGGCCAGCCTTGCACCCATCTCGTTGTCCTTGCCCAGATGGGCAATCGCGCCGCTGGTCGGCGCGACATGGCCGATCTTGATGACAGGCTCTTGTTTCTGCCCGCAAGCGCTGAGCAGCAGCACCGCGATAGCCCCAAAGGTCAGATTCAACTTGATATGCATGAATGAGCTCCAGTAAGAAGAATGAATGGATTGGATTTTCGAGCACCCGAACATAACCGAAAACGAGTCAGCCCGGTGGGCAGCAAACGTGAAAAATTTCGCCGCCTTGCCTTGAACCACTGGTTTGGCAGGCGCTTGGACCCCAGCCGCTCAGTCCCTGGACATTGGCCTTGACTTTGCCTGGGCGATCAGAACATCGATTCGCAGCAGCAATGCCACCCGCATTTCTTCAACGGCGAGATTGACCGTTTCGGCTAGCGCCTGACGCAAAGCAAGCTCATCGAATGGCGCAGCCTGCAGCCGGGTTTCGACCGTCAGGCAATCCGCCGGATCGATCTCTTCGGTCAAGGTCGGCACAAACCGTGCTGTGGGCGCTTGGTTCATGCAGCCACCAGGTGATGGCTGATTTCATGCCCGAGGGATTTATATTGGCCGAAGCGGGCGCGCCCGGCCTGAACCTGATCCGGGTCCTGCGACACCACTTCCAGCACGCGGTCGAACTGTTCGAAGCCTTCAGGCATATCGCGCCCGAGATTCAACAACATGTCCCGATGTGGCAGATCGGCCGGACGCTCGACCAGCAGAACCGGACTGGCCTTGATCGCCGCTGCGTTCGAATCTGCCTGAAGGCGCAGATGCGGCACGAACCCGGCCGGCTCAAAAGTCCACAGCGCCGCGTCCAGTCGCTCGAGCAAGGCTGGCGCGCCGCAGACACCGATCTGCGCACCTGAAGCCTGAGCCTTGCGCAGCAAGCGGCAGATATAGGTCAGCCGATCGGCTACGCCGGTGTAAAAGCTGACCTGACTCATGCTTGGGTCAAAGGTCTGAATCGGCTTGCGCCAGTACGAAATGCGTCAACAGACCAACCGGACGGCCAGTGCTGCCCTTGGCCGCGCCGCCCTTCCAGGCGGTGCCGGCAATGTCGAGATGTCCCCAGCGGAACTTCGAGGCAAAGCGCTGCAGGAATTTGGCTGCGGTGACCGAACCGCCAGCACGTGACGCAATATTGGCCACATCGGCGAAATTGCTCTTCAGGCCTTCCGCATATTCATCGTCGAGCGGCATGCGCCAGCAAGGATCGAGCGCTTTGTCCCCTGCCGCCAGCAGCGAGGCTGCCAAGGCATCGTCGCTGGCGTACATGCCGCTGCGCACAGCGCCCAGCGCGATCACGCAGGCGCCGGTGAGCGTGGCCACATCGACCACCACGGCGGGCTTGAAACGCTCGGCATAGGTCAAGGCATCGCACAGGACCAGCCGACCTTCAGCATCGGTATTGAGGATTTCGATCGTCTGACCCGACATCGAAGTGACCACATCGCCGGGCTTGACAGCGCGGCCGCTGGGCATGTTCTCGCAGGCAGCGATGATCACGACCAGATTCAGTTTGGGTTTGAGTTCGGCCACCGCACGCAAGGTGCCGAGCACGCTGGCTGCGCCGCCCATGTCGAACTTCATCTCGTCCATCTCGGCACCGGGTTTCAGCGAAATACCACCCGAGTCAAAGGTAATGCCCTTGCCGACCAGCACCACCGGCGGCTGCTTCTTGGCCGCGCCGTCATAGCGGGCGACGATGAATCGCAAGGGCTCATCACTGCCCTGCGCCACCGCAAGAAAGCTGCCCATGCCAAGCTTTTCGACGGCGGCCTTGTCGAGCACTTCAACCTTGAGCCCATGGCTGCGGCCCAAGGCGCGCGCCTGTTCGCCAAGAAATGTCGGCGTTGCATGGTTGCCAGGCCGGTTCGCACATTCGCGCGCCAACTCGATGCCGGCGCCAATCGCCTCTCCTTGCGCCAGACCGTCCTTGGCAGCTGAAGCGTCAGTCTTGCTGACCAGCAAGCTCAGCTTGACCAGCTTGCCCGGCGCCGGTGCGCTGGGTTTGGTGTGGCGGTAGACATAGTCGGCGTCCCCGGCCGCCAGCACGAACTGCTCGGCCAGACTGGCTGTCAGACTGCTGTCGAAGCCGATAAAAGCCACCGCCGCATGGGCCGCGCCGCGACCTTTGAGTTGGCCCAATCCATTCAGCAAGGCAGCGCGTGCGGATTTCAGCGTCGACTTGCCGGCTGCAGCCAGCACCAGGCGCGGCGCCTTCACGCCGACCGGCCGCTGCAGCATCAAGACCTTGCCGTCCTTGAGCTCGAAATCACCGAGCTTGATCGCATCCTTGATCAAGGCAGCAAGCTCCTTGTCGAGTTTCGACGGCAGGCTATCGCCGGCCAGAACCAGGATCAAAGCATCGGCAGCTACAGCAGCCAGCGCGTCGACTGACGCATTGTGAAGACGGAAGTCCATAATATTGGGAATTAGATAAAGAACCCGGATGTTATTCGATTCCACCGTACGCAGAGAGCTCTCACGCAGCTTCGGCGTCACCCTCGTTGTCATTCTCACCATTGTCTTGACAATGATGCTGATCCGCACGCTCGGCCAAGCCGCAGGCGGCGATGTGTCGCCGCAGGATGTGCTGCTGCTGATGGGTTACGCCTCGCTCGCCCACCTGCCGACGATGTTGACCTTGTCACTGTTCATTGCCGTCGTCGCCACGCTGGGTCGCATGTACCGCGAGTCGGAAATGACCATCTGGTTTGCCAGCGGCATCGGCCTGAAGCGTTTCCTGAGACCGGTGCTGCATATGGCTTCACCGGTGCTGCTGATGATCGTCGTGCTCGAACTGCTGGTCTGGCCCTGGGGC
>CANFIC010000181.1 GCA_947446685.1 Burkholderiales bacterium | reverse complement strand
CAACGCGAGCGGGTGCGGTGCGGATCGGGATGGGATGCAAGGCGCATTTTGCGGCCAATAGCGCGTGCTATTGGCAATAAATGCAACGCCGCAGACCGCCCGAGGCCGCGCCAGCACCAGCCGTGAGGGGTTATGCAGAGCATCCCTTGGGCTACAGGAGGCTTCAGCTTCCCGCGTAAGCGAACAAGGCATCGCCGCTGGGCGAGCGGATCTGTGCGTTGAACGAAACGATGATGCGGTCGCGCAAGCCGGCATAAGGCATCGCCTTGTGCGGCAGGAATGCCGGGAACAGCAGCAGTTCGCCCTCTTGCGGCGTAATGTCCAGCGTCGCATGCTGCATCCAGGCATTGCCCATGTCGTTGTAGGCGCCGCCGAGCAGCGGGAACAGCGGGCTGTAAAAGCGCGTGACGCCGTTCAGCACACCGAATTGCGCCTGCTTGGCGCGTTCTTCGGGCGGATCGATCTGCACGTAATAGACGCCCGACCAGGAGCAGTTGCCGTGGGTATGGATGTCATGAAATGCCGCGCCGTTCTGGATCTGGAACCAGACGCCAATCAGTTCCAGTTGCAAGCCATGCTTGCCAGCCGGCCAGACGCCGGCATTGGCCTGCTGCGCGGTGGTCTGCAAGGCGGCCGCGAAGAATTTCAGCAACTCCGCGAATTCAGGCAGATCCACTCTGGCCAGCAGGTCGTCGGCACTGGCGTAGAAAGCTGCCCCTGCGTCTTGTTTCGGGTCGGTGGCCCGCAGCGCCTGGAAGACCCGCGCCAGCAGCGGGTTGATGTCGCTGGCGCGCGCAAATTGGTGCCTTGCCATCGGCACCGGCCAATGCCTTTGCAGCGTTTGGGCAACCGGTTTTTCACTCATGCGGTAGCCGGCAATTCGAGCTTCCAGCCAGTCCGCTCGGCTAGGCGCTGCAGGTCTTCCAGCGTGTCGAGGTCGGTGACGAAGCGCTGGTTGCTGCTGGCATGGACATGGACCAGTTCGGGCTGGTTCTCGATCAAATGACGGCAGCCGAGGTTGACGCCGCTGGCCAGGATGTCGGCCTTGGCGATGTCGTCGAGCAAGATCGGGTTACCGCGCTGGCCGTCGATCACCGGCACCAGCAGATGGCCGGCTGGGCGCTTCTTGAAGGCCGCGATCAACTCGGTCAGATCGGCCGCGCCGATCAGCGGCTGGTCGGCCAGCATGATGAAGACCGCGTCGAAATGCCCGCGCAGCGCCGCCAACCCGACCCGCACCGAGCTTTGCTGGCCCAGCGAATAATCGGCGTTGTGCGCCAGCGAAACCGGGAAACTCTGCACCTGCGCTTCGACCGCGTCGCGCTGATGGCCGGTGACGACGACAACTTCATCGACCCCTGCACCGCTCAACGCGATCAACTGCCGACTGATCAGCGGTACGCCTTGCAAGCGGATCAATGACTTGGCCACTCCGCCCATGCGCTTGCCTACACCGGCCGCCAGCAGCACCGCGCCGATGCGCAGGCGAGCATAAAGACCACCGCCCTGTTTGAGCAGACAACCCATGTCAAATCCTCCTGAGATTGAAATTCATGCAAGCAAGTCCGGCAATCGCGACAGGCTGGCCAGATTGTGGACCGGCATGAAGCGATTGACATGAGGTGCCGCGAGCAACATCGCCGCTGACTGCGGCGCGATGACGGTCGGATGGAGCCAGCAGATGCGGGCACCGCGGGCACGGATCTGCGCCAGCACCAGCGCCAGTTCCTGAGGTTCGTCGGTATCGAATCCGTCGCTGAAGACGATGAACAGATCGCCGCGCCTCAGATCGCGCCCCAGATGCTGATGCAAAGCCTCGTGAAGGCAACTGGCAATGCGCGTGCCGCCGCCAAAACCGAAGCTGACCGCGTTGACCTTGTCCTGGATCTTTTCGCTGCGGCGTTTCATCAGCGGCGTGACTTCGGCCAGCCTTGTGTGGAAAACAAAAGCGCGCGCGTTCATCACCTCGACAAAGGCACGGCTGAGCCGCAAGAAGAACTGCGCATGCATTTCCATCGAGCGGCTGACATCAACCAACACGACGACACGCGGCAGGCGGCGCTTGCGGCGTACATGGTGCAGCTTCAGCAACTCGCCACCGGTCGACAGCGCTGCGCGCAGGCTGCGGCGCAGGTGGATCGTTCCGCTCTCGCGGTGTTGCTGCCAGCGTCTGAGCAACTGGGTTCGCAAGCGCCGCTTCAGCGCTTCGACCAGCGGTTCGAAGCGCTCCATGTCGGCCGCAGTCCAGTCACCGAAATCGCGCTCTTCCAAGGCGTCGGTGCGGCTCGCACCCCCCTGGGCGCGCGGCGGCGAGCTGTCGTTCTTGCCATCGCCTTGGCCCTCCTGCCCGGCCATGCCCTCGATCGGACGCGCCGCGCCGGGCGGCTGCTCACCAGACTGGTCGGCCATCTCGCTGTGCATCTGCTCGACCAACTCGGGCAGCGTGCGCGCGCGCTTTTGCGCGCCTGAACTGCGGGTCTGTCCGCGCACCTTGTGCGGGAACCAGAAAGCCTGATGCAACTGTGGGTATTTCAGCCATTGCTTCTGGCTGCCGCAGGCAATGCCTCGCCAAAGCGCTTCAACGCGCGGCCATTGCGCCAGCGGCAAGGCCGATGCGGCAAGAACCATCAGTTCGACCTCGGCATAGCCGAGCACCAAGCCATGCTCGCGCAGGTAATGGGCGAATTCACCGATGCGTTCGCGCGCGTCGGTGGCGACCAGACCGGTCTTCATCGGACCTACTTCATCGCGCCGGCCACGCCGACATCCTGCGCGATGCGCGGCCCGTCGATCAGTTTGCCGATGCGCTCGGCAGTCACCTGCCAGCGGTCATTGCGCGTCTTCAACAGCGCCGCCAGCGTCGGCAGCAGTTGCTGTGGATCTTCCGGCAGCTCACCCAGCCCCAGATGGAACAGCACACGCACCCAGTCGAGCGTTTCGGCAACGCCGGGGATCTTCTGCAGATCGTCGCGGCGCAAGCGCTGCACAAAGGCGACCGCCTGCTCGACCAGCCGCGAATTGGCTTCGGGCACCAGCGTCCGCACGATCTGGATCTCGCGCGCCAGGGTCGGAAAATCAACAAAATGGAACAGGCAACGACGGCGCAGCGCATCGGATAAATCGCGGGTGCCGTTGCTGGTCAGGATCACCAGCGGCTTGCTGCGCGCAGTCAAGGTGCCGATTTCAGGCACGGTGACCTGGAACTCGGACAGCATCTCGAGCAGGAAAGCCTCGAAGGCTTCATCGGCGCGGTCGATCTCGTCGATCAGCAGCACGCAGGGTTCAGGCGAGCGGATCGCCTGCAGCAAGGGCCGCTCGAGCAAGAAGGCTTCCGAAAAGAGGTTGTCGCGCAGCGCCGCGCGATCGCCCTGCCCGGCTTCGGCCAGGCGAATTTCGAGCAATTGACGGCTGTAATTCCATTCATAGACGGCCTGGCTCAGGTCCAGCCCTTCATAGCATTGCAATCGCAGCAGTGGCCGACCGAGCGCGCGTGCGCAGGCGCCGGCAATGGCGGTCTTGCCGACCCCGGCCGCGCCTTCGAGCAGCAAGGGGCGCTCGAGCTTGAGCCCCATCCAGACCAGGCTGGCCAGGTCTTCGTCAGCGATATAACCAGCCTTGAAGAGGCGCTCGCGCAAGCCTTCTGGTGTCACCAGCGCATCATTCAGTGACATCACAGCCCCTTATTTTCCGCCGAACAGCCCGCTGAAGAAATTACGAATCAGCGCCCACAAGATCGCCAGCCCGTTCAATTCCTTGGCAACCACAGGCGCAGCGGGTATCGGTGCTGAAGCTGCGATTTCCCCGGCCTGAACCGCCGCTGCCGCTTGCAATGCTGCGGCCTTTTGCGAAAAAGTGACTGCAAACTGTCCCAGGATCATGTCCGACACCGAACTCATCATGCGGCCGCCGAATTGCGCGAACTTGCCGTTGACGATCACATCAGCCTTGCCCTGCAAAATGCAATGCCCGCCCTCGCCGGCAATCAGCGTTGCGGTCAACTCCATCGATGCCGAACTGCCGCCCTTGTCAGCGCCTTTACCGAGCATTTTCAGCAGGCGCGTGGCCGGGTCGATGGCCAGCAACTCGATCGTGCCGGCAAATGCGGCCACCGCCGGACCGACCTTGACCCTGACGCTGCCCTTGTAATGAGTCGGATCGATGACTTCGGTGATCTGCGCGCCTGGCATGCAGGTTGCCAGTTCATTGACGTCGGACAGAATTGCCCAAGCGGCGTCGAGCCCGGCCGCGACCGGGTATTGCTTGTCGATGGTGACTTCCATGGGTGCTCTCTAAAAAATGAAACGGGCGCGACCGAGCGCGCCCGCTTGGTCTTGCGAATGGCTCAGCTTGCCAGACCTGCCTGCTTCAACTGCTGCCAGACCCGATAGGCCGAATGCGGCATATTGAAATGCGTCACGTCCAGATGCGCGAAGGCATCGACCATGGCGCTGGTGAAGGTCGGAATGCTGCCAACATGCGGCGATTCAGCCACGCCCTTGGCACCCAGCGGGTGATGCGGCGAGGGCGTGACAGTGAAGTCGGTTTCCCAGATCGGCGTTTCGACCGCCGTAGGCAGGAAGTAATCCATCAGCGAGTTGCCCTGGATATTGCCCTGCCTGTCAAAGGACAGCAACTGCCCCATCGCGACTGCAAAGCCTTCGGTCAGCCCGCCGTGGATCTGCCCTTCGATGATCATCGGATTGATGCGGGTGCCGCAATCGTCGAGCGCATAAAAGCGGCGGATCTTGGTTTCGCCCGTGCCCTTGTCGATGTCGACCACGCAAAGATAAATCCCGAATGGGAAGGTGAAGTTCGGTGGGTCGTAGTAATGCACCGCTTCGAGTCCAGGCTCCAAGCCGGCCGGCGGCTGGTTGTAGGCCGCCCAGGCGATGTCCTTCATCGTCTTGAACTTGGCATCGTCGCCGTGAACCTTGAAACGATCGACTTCCCATTCGAGGTCGGCTTCGCTGACTTCAAGCAGATGGGCGGCAATCTTCTTCGCCTTGGCGTGGATCTTGCGCGCTGCCATTGCGATCGCTGCACCGGCCACCGGGGTCGAACGCGAGCCATAAGTGCCCAGACCGTAGGGTGCTGTATGGGTATCGCCTTCCTCGACCTGGATCACTTCGGACGGCAGTCCGAGCTCGGTGGCGATGATCTGCGCATAGGTGGTCTGGTGACCCTGACCTTGCGAAATCGTTCCCATCCTGGCGATCGCGCTGCCGGTCGGATGGACGCGGATTTCGCAGGAATCGAACATGCCGACGCCCAAAATATCGCAAATCTTGCTCGGGCCGGCGCCGACCACTTCGGTGAAACTGACCAGGCCGATGCCCATCAATGTCGGGCAGTCCGGATCGGCGCGTTTGAGCGCCTGCTCGGCACGCAGGCCCTTGTAGTCAACCGCGGCCAACACCTTGTCGAGCGCTGGCTGGTAGTTGCCCGAGTCATAGTCGAAACCCAGCGCCGAGCGGTAGGGGAACTGCTCGGGCTTGATGAAGTTCTTCGAGCGGATTTCGGCCTTGTCCATGCCAAGCTTTTGCGCCAGCACATCGACCATCCGTTCGATCAGATAAACCGCTTCGGTGACCCGGAACGAACAGCGATAGGCGACGCCTCCCGGCGCCTTGTTGGTGTAGACACCGTCGACCTTGCAATAGGCGTTGGCGATGTCATAGCTGCCGGTGCAGATATGGAACATGCCGGCGGGGAACTTGGTCGGGTCAGCGCAGGCGTCGAAAGCGCCATGGTCGGCGATCACATTGGCGCGCAAGCCGAGGATCTTGCCGTCGGCAGTCGCGGCCAGTTCGCCGGTCATGTGATAGTCGCGGGCAAAGCCGGTGCTCGACAAATTCTCGATCCGGTCCTCGATCCATTTGACCGGGCGGCCGAGCACGATCGAAGCGACGATCGCGCAGACATAGCCAGGATAGATCGGCACCTTGTTGCCGAAACCGCCGCCGATGTCAGGCGAGATGATGCGCACCTTGGACTCAGGGATGCCCGACAGCATCGACACCACCGTGCGCACGATATGCGGGGCCTGGCTGGTCAGCCAGGTCGTCAGCTCACCGCGGATCGGGTCAAACGAAGCGACCGCGCCGCAGGTCTCGAGCGGGCAGGGATGGACGCGCGGGTACAGCATGTCCTGCTTGACAGTCACCGGCGCGCTGGCAAAGACGGCATCGGTGGCATCCTTGTCGCCTGCATCCCAGCTGAAGATATGGTTGTGGTGATAGCGTTTGCCATGTGCACCCTCGGTTTTGCCGGCGAGGTCTTCGCGCAGCACCGGGGCACCTTCCTTCAGCGCTTCGAACGGGTCAACGACAGCATCGAGTTCCTCATATTCGACTTCGACCGCTTCCACCCCGTCGGCCGCAGCGTATCGATCGGTCGCGATCACAACGGCCACTTCCTGCATCTGGAAATGGACCTTTTCGTCGGCCAGCACGGCTTGCACATCGCCGGCCAGCGTCGGCATCCAGTGCAGTTTCAAGGGCTTCAGGTCGGCTGCCGTCAGCACCGCGATCACACCGGGTATCTTCAGCGCTTCTTCCTTGTTGATGCGCTTGATGCGCGCATGGGCAAGCGGCGAGCGAACGATGTCCATGAAGACCATGTCCGGCAGCTTGATGTCATCGACATAATTGCCCTTGCCCTGGATGAATCTTGCGTCTTCTTTGCGAAGGCGCGATTCGCCCATGCCCATCAGGGCTTTTTCACGCTCACTAGCTGGTGCGTTCATCTGATTCTCCTTGGCTTCAAGCAGCAACTGAGGCTTGTTGCAGGGCCTTGGCCGCATGCAAGACAGCCTTGACGATGTTCTGGTAACCGGTGCAACGGCATAGATTGCCCGACATGCCGACGCGTACTTCCTCTGCGCTCGGATTCGGGTTGTCCTGCAGGAACCGGTAGGCCCGCATCATCATGCCCGGCGTACAGAAGCCGCATTGCAAGCCATGCTCCTTGTAGAAACCTTCCTGCACTGCGTGCAGCAGTCCGGCATTGGCCAGACCCTCGACAGTTTTGACATCGCTGCCGTCGCATTGCACCGCCAGATGAGTGCAGGACTTGACCGACTGCCCGTCAAGGTCGACAGTGCAAGCGCCGCAATGGCTGGTCTCGCAGCCGATATGGGCGCCGGTCAGGTTCATTTTTTCACGCAGAAAATGGATCAGCAGCGTGCGCGGTTCAACCGCCTCTTCGACCTGACGGCCATTCACTGTCATCGAAACTATTTTTTTGCTCATGCCTGAAATCTCCGTGTTTTGTTCGTTCAATGGCAACGCGAAGCAGCGATGAGGATGGCGCGCCGCGTCATCTCGCCGGCCATCGCGGTCTTGTACTCGGCGTCGCCGCGCAGGTCTTCAGCCGGATCGCAGATCGCACGCACCGCAGCCACCACCGCATCGAGGGTGGCCGGGGTCAAGGCCTGCCCGACCAGCAGCGCTTCAGCAGCGCTGGCACGCAAGGCCGTAGGTGCCACATTGGTCAGACCGATGCTGGCATGGGTGACGAGGCCGCCCGCCATGCGCAGCACGACGGCAGCGCCTGCAGTAGCCCAGTCGCCGGTCTTGCGCTTGAGTTTCTTGTAGCTGGAACCTGTGCCGGCGGCAAAAGGCGTCACCAGGATGGCGGTGAGCAATTCGTTCTCGGCCAGCTCGGTCATAT
>CANFIC010000180.1 GCA_947446685.1 Burkholderiales bacterium | reverse complement strand
ATTCCAGCTGACCCGCATTGGGGCTGCCGCTGAGTTCGAAGCCGGCGTTGCCGCCCGCAGCCTTGCCGCTGTCGCCAGCCACCTGCACGCTGATCCTGCCGCTCAAGCGCAGATCAGACGGGTTGGCCGGTTCGGACTTTTGCCGCTGCAAGCCGGCACAGGCGCTCAACAGCAATGCTGCCGCCAGCAGCAGCGGAAATTTCATGGTTTGACCTTTAGCCTGGTCATCGTTTCGACCAGGGATTCGTTGCGAGGGTCGCTCCTGGCGCCTTCCTGCCAAACCTTGCGGGCCTCGTCCTGCGCGCCGCTGGCCCACAGCAATTCACCCAGATGGGCGGCGATGTCGGCATCGGGCCGCGAGCCATAGGCCTGGCGGACCAGCCGCAAGGCTTCGGCAAGATTGCCGGCCCGGTACTCGACCCAGCCCATGCTGTCGACGATGAACGGTTCTGCCGGCGCATAGGTCAGCGCCTTGGCGATCAATTCGCGCGCTTCATCGATGCGCAGATTGCGCTCGGCCAGCGAAAAACCCAGTGCGTTATAGGCATGGTAATGGTCGGGTTTGAGCTTGGTGACGCGCTTGAGCGTGGCTTCCATCTCATCGAGCAGACCGAGCTTTTCGGCCATCATCGATTGCTCGTAGAGCATGTCAGCGTCATCGGGGAAGCGCTCATTGGCCCGCACCAGCAATTCGTAAGCCGCGCGCCAGTCGCGTGCTTCGCGCAGCAGTTGTGATTCGGCCATGAATTTGGCATGGGTCTCTTCGGCGGTCTGTTCGGGCAGGGTCTGGATGATTTTCCTGGCCTCGGCCAAACGGCCTTGCCTGGCCAGCAAGGAAGCGCGGCGGAACTGCGCTTCGACCAGGCGCTGTGGGCTGTCCACCTTCAACAGCCAAGCCTCGGCGCCCTTCAGATCACCGCGGATCTCGGCCACCTGAGCCAGCATCAGCCAGGCTTGCTGGCGCGATGCATCGAGTTCCTTGGCCAGGCCTTCACTGCCCTCGAGGCGTTGCAGATATTCACGCAGCGCAGGCTCGGCAGCCTCGGGGCGACGCAGTTCGAGCTCCAGAGCGCCAAGCCCGAACCAGGCTTCCACCACGGCCGGCGCGGCCATCGTGATCAGCCTGAATTCCCTGACAGCTTCGGCAATCCGCTGCGCACGAGCCAAGGCTCTTGCATAGGCCAGCCGCAGTTGGTGGTTGTCGGCCTGGGCCTGAAGCCTTGCGGTCACCAGCGTTTCGGCGCCGGGCTGGCTCGGCATCAATTCGAGCGCGAGCTGCATCGGTTCGTCTGACTTCGGCACCATGGTTTCGACTTCATAGGTGAAGTCGAGTGCCTGCCTGGTCTCGCCGGCCAGCAGGGCGAGCCGCGCCAAACTGAGCTTGGCTGCCAGCTTGGTCTCGGGCCTTGTTGCGGCCAACTGCAGCAAGGGGCTCAGAACCTTGTAAACCAGCTTGGGCTCGGCCGCCTGCTTGAACAAGATCGGCAGCGACACCAGCACACCACCGCGCTGATCCTTGGCTGTGGCTGCGAGCAGCGCACGCAAGGGTTCGAGCACTTCGGCCGGACGGTTCAGCAAGGCCAGCAACTGCAGCGTGGTCTTGTTCGCCTCCATTGAGCCGGGAATCGCCTCGCGCCAGGCTTTGGCAGCGATCAAGGCCTGATCGCCAGCGCGTGCCTGGATGGCGATCGTGACGACCCGCTGGAACAGCACCTCGTCGTGGGTACGCCGGGCAGCGTCGAGCAGCACCTGGAAAGCCACGCCCGGCTGGCCCGAGCGCAGCTCCATTTCGCCCACCAGCAGCTGATAGAACAGCGGCGCATCCATCTCGGAATTGGCTGGCGTTGCTGCTGCACTGTCGACCTTGGTGCCGGTGGTGCTTGCCAGCGCGCTGCCTGCGATCAAGCTTGCGGCCAGGAAGGCGATGCGGCTGAAATGCTTTGGCATTGATGAATCCTGCGTGAATATTCTGCCGGCTTCGAAGCGGAGCTGGCCGGCCATTCTGCCCCGATATCATGCGAGCATGCCTGAACTGCCTGAAGTCGAAGTCACCCGCCGCAGCTTTGCCGATGCCATTGAGGGTGCAACAGTCCTGCAAGCAAGGCTTGGCAAGCCGCTGCGCTGGCCGATCGGTCTGCCTTGCGATAGCCTGATTGGTGGCCGGATCGGCGCAGTGACGAGGCGGGGCAAGTACCTTTGGCTGCCGATTTCCAAGCCCGAGGCGACCGGCGGCCTGCTGCTGCATCTGGGCATGTCGGGGTCGCTGGCATTCACGGCTGGCGGCAATTCACCTGGGCCGCATGACCATTTTGATCTTCAGACTGATCGAGGCCTGCTGCGCCTGACCGACCCGCGCCGCTTTGGTGCCGTGGTCTGGTCGAAGGCGCTGACGGTTGCTCCGGCGGCCAAGCTGCTGGCCGGCTTGGGGATTGAACCTTTCGACCCCCGATTCGATGGCACTCATCTGCATGCCGGCTTCAGCGGCCGCCGCGTGGCGGTCAAGCTGGCGTTGCTGGCCGGCAATATCGTTGTCGGTGCCGGCAATATCTACGCTTGCGAAGCGCTGTTTCTGGCCGGCATTGACCCGCGTCTGCCGGCGGCAAGGGTGAGCCGGCCGCGCGCCGAGAGGCTGGCGCAAGCGGTTCGCGGTGTGCTGGGCGACGCGCTGGCCGCAGGCGGCACGACCTTGCGCGATTTCCGCGATGCCCATGGCGTGGCCGGCAGCTTCCAGATGCAGGCCAGGGTCTATGGCCGCGAGGGCCAGCCCTGCCTGGTCTGCTCCAAGCCGATCAAGCGCATCACCCAGGGTCAACGTTCGACATTTTTCTGTTCTTCATGTCAAAAGAAATAAGCCTGCCGCTGCAGTTCGCCCCGCTGCTGGTGGCCTGGCAAAAACAGCATGGCCGGCATCAGCTGCCCTGGCAGAACACCCGTGACCCTTACCGGGTCTGGTTGTCGGAAATCATGCTGCAGCAGACCCAGGTGGCGACGGTGCTGGGTTATTACCAACGCTTTCTGGAGCGCTTTCCGGCGGTTGCTGACCTGGCTTCGGCCTCACTTGACGAGGTGCTGGCGCTATGGGCCGGCCTGGGCTATTACAGCCGGGCGCGCAATCTGCATGCCTGTGCCCAGGCGGTGGTGCGGCTGCCCGGCGGGCAATTCCCGCGCCATTCGACCGAACTGCAATTGCTGCCCGGCATTGGCCGTTCGACCGCTGCTGCGATCGCGGCCTTTTGCTTCGGCGAGCGGGTGGCGATTCTCGACGGCAACGTCAAACGGGTGCTGGGCAGGTTGCTTGCTTTCGACGGCGATCTGGCCAGCAGCGCGCAGGAACGCCAACTCTGGCTGCACGCGACGGCCTTGCTGCCCGAGCGTGACATCGAGCGCTATACCCAGGGCGTGATGGACCTCGGTGCGACGCTTTGCACGGCGCGTTCGCCGCAATGCCTGCTTTGCCCCGTCAACGAGCTTTGCGCCGGCCGCAGCGAGCCCGGCCGCTATCCGGTGAAGACCCGCAAGCTCAAACGCGGGCAGCGCGAAAACTGGTGGCTATGGCTCGAGCACCAAGGTCGGGTGTTGCTGCAGCAGCGACCCGCCACCGGCGTCTGGGCCGGGCTCTGGAGCCTGCCGCTTTACGATGATCTAGCGACCCTGAAGCTGGCCGCCAAAGAACTGGATGCAGAGCTCGAGGTGATGCCGCAGATCAAGCATGCGCTGACCCATTTCGACTGGCTGCTGCATACCCAGCGGGCCGAAATTTCACAAGATCCGCTGCTGGCGCCGGCCGGCATCTGGGTCGCACGCGAGCAACTGGCCGATTACGCCCTGCCGGCACCATTGAAAAAGATGATCGCTTGAGGTTTGCAGTGGCAAGCCGGCCGCCTCATTCGCCGGCGATGACCCCGCTGGCGGTCAGCATGTCGATGGTCTTGCGCTGCGTCCCCATGAAATGGGCCCGCTCCTTGACCTCGGGTTCGCCCTGTTTATCGAGCATATTGTTGGGCGGGTAGATGCTGCCGGCATAGGTGGCGGCGAACAGTTCGAGTCGCTGGCGCGCGAGCATATTGCCCATGCCGGGTTTGCGGCGATGGCGGCGCAGGGCGCCGATGTCGATCGTTGCATTGGCCACCATCGATTCGCCGTTGCCGGCCTCGGCGCGCACTTCGCCAAGATAGTCAACGATCTTGGACATGCCATCAACCGAATTGCCCGGGATGTCGTTGTCGAGGATGCCGGCCGAATTGGCCGAAATCAGCCAGGCAGAATTTTCAAAGGCGCGCGCGCGCTTGGCCACATCTTTTGGAGTCAGCCGCGGGCTGCCGGTCTCGCTCGATGAATGCAGCAGCACTTCGGCGCCGCGCAGGGCCAGGGTGCGGGAAATCTCGGGGTAGAGAATTTCCTCCGAAGCCACGCAGGCCAGCCGGCCCAAGGGGGTGTCGGCGACCGGATAAACACCGTCCAGGCCGTAAATCTGCAGATAGCGATCCCAAAGATCATGCGGCGTCGGCGCGAACATCGAGACCAGCCGCCGGTAGCGCAGCAAGGTCTTGCCGCTGTCGTCGATGATGAAACTGGTCTGGAAATACAGGCCCGGGAAATGCTCATCAGTCTCGTAGGCATTGCCCGAGAAATAGATGCCGGCATCGCGGCACATCTCGCCCATCCGCTCATATTCGGGGCCATCAGGCGCAATCGCCGCCTTCGCCGCCCAACCCGGCAGCGAGTCGCCGAGCGGGTAGCTGGTCAGGAAATATTCGGGTGCGACGACCAAGCGCAGATCGGGGCCGATGAAAGCCTTGCTGCCGAGCACTTGACGGTGGACCCGGGCGATGTTGTTCATCATCCGCTCGCGCGTTTCGGCGATGCTGGTGCAGCGGTTCACGGCATGGCAAGTGGTCTGCAATGCCAGGGCCTGGTAGCTTGTGGGGTTCATGGCAGGTCCCATCAGAATGGCTTGACTGCGCCGAAGTACGCAACCGTGGCGATCGCGACCCAGTAGACATAGGCGATGCCGCGGCCGAAGCGGATCGACTTGTCCAGCGTTGCTTCAACGGCAGGGTTCGGCCCTTGCGCGAGGATGCGGAACATCGTCGTCCACTCGCGCATGATGAAGCGCAGCTTCAGCCCGATGATCAATGTGAAACCGTAGACGATCACTTTCGCCGAGTACCAGCGCTGGCCCGGGTCAGCCGCCAGCGGGCCATATCCCAGCAGCGATGCAATGCCGACGATGAACAACAGCGGAATCACGACGAAGCGGATGCGCTCGTCCAGTTTCGTCAGCTTCAGGCCCAGGTCGGTATCGCGGTGCAGGAAAGCGGACCAGCACAGCGCCAGCCAGCCTGCGAAGACGATCCACATGCCGGTCAGCCAGGCACCACCGAGTGGCTGTATGCCCCACAGATAGCCCATGTGCAGGCCCAGCGGCAGCAGCATGATGATGCCGGTGCGCGCCAGGATGTCGATCCGGTAGGCGGTTTCCATATGGCGCCGGCGCTCTTCCAGCGAGAGCTTGAAATTGATGACGTTATAGCTGGTCTGGAATACGCCCCATTCGCCGCCAAGCCAGTAAACCATCGCGATGATGTGCAGCCAGCGCAGCACGGCCAGTTCGTTGAATTCCATTGATCCGTTCCTTGTTTCAAAGTTGAAGCGGGGGCATGCTGCTTGCATCAACAGCAATGTCAACCCCGGGAAGGCAAGTCCTGTGCCAATGCAAGCCAGCTGGCATTGCAGGGCCGCGCAGCCTTAGCTTGCGTTTCATCACGACCCGGCTATGTTTCAGGAACAATCCATGAAACGCGATTGGGTGCTGGTGCAACTAGTTGGCCGGCATGCTGGCTGGCGCACCCAGCAGTTGATTCAGCTCGATGAAGTTGCCATCAGCATCCCAGACCGAGCTGAACATGACCGGGATCACGCCGCCTGCAGGTGAGGGGTATTCGACCCGGATCGGCTTGCTGTCGACCTTGATATGCGGCGTGGCCTCGATGCTGGCCCAGCGCTTGCCGAGGTCGGCCACATTGATGACCAGGATTGACTGGCCGACGCTTGCTCTGGCGTAGGCCGGAGCCGGCACCGCGACCTGATTGAGGCGCTGCATCAATCCCAGGGCACCGATGAAACTGTCGTTGGCACGCAGCAGCACCAGGCGCAAGGTGGGGGCGATTGCCTTGCCGGCAGCATCTGTGCCGCCGCCGATCAATTGGTCATAAATGACTTTGAGGCCGAGCGCGTCCCGGTAGAGCGGCAGCGATTTCTCGATGTCGCGCACGACGAAGGTGGTGCGCCGAATGTCGACCGGACCGCGCTCGGAAATGGGCACAGGTTCGGCCAGCAAAGTGGCGGGCAGCAGCAAGGCTGCCAAGCAGGCAAGCAAGCGCTTGAGCATCGGTTCTCCTAGGTTCTTGATGGGTGGGAAGGGGTTAGGACGATCAAACCCTTGTGTCCGGCAAAGAGTAGCTGATAACATCGGCCCGGAGCAAAGTTGTACGGACAATTTTTTCAAAAACCGTTTTATACCCATCGACAGAATCTGGAGCATCGGATGTCTTTTCAAATCAATCGCCTGACCCTCTTGCTGACAATTGCCTGCTGCCTGTCAGCACCGGCGGCGGCGCTCGACACCAGCTCCGGTGCCGGTCAGCTCGAGACTTTCATGCGCATGCGCGGCAGCAGTGACGGCAGCGATGTGTTCGCCAATTGGTGGGTCACCATCTTCGCCGTAATGCCGGGCGAGCGACCGCGTCCGATCCTCAGGCTCGACGGCTACAACGTCGGGCATTTCGCCAAAATGCCCGATGGTGGCGCAGAGCTGATCACGCGTGAAGTGGCCTATTACAGGGACCTTGCCAGCGGCGAAATCATCAGCGAATGGGCGAATCCATTCACCAACCAGAAGAACAAGGTGTTGCAGGTCGCCAATGATCCGGTCAACTCGCGCTTTCCAGCGCCCAAGCCTGCCGAAGCCGGCCGCCTGCCCTTCATGGTCAACGGCGACAACGTGTTCCTGCGTCTGGACATTCCGCTGGCCTATCCGAATGCCTTGCAGCCGGCAGAATACCCGGCCGAGTCGACCGGTCCGACCTACCTCGCGTCCGAGCATTTCATCTTCTTCTCGCGGGTCTCGGAACTCGATGCCGACAAGTCGCCTTCGGTGCCGCTGACCTATAGCTGGACCCGCACCGGCCCCTGGTTGCCCTGGATGAAGATGGGCACAAGGGCTGGCTATCTGCTCTACAGCGGGCATGGCAGGAAGTTCGCCAGGTTCGAAGATCTGCCGACCGATGTGCAGGAGTACACGCGCAAGAACTACCCGCTATACATGAGCTCGCCGCGCAGCTATGCCACGCCGAACGAGACCAGCTGGACCTATTACAAGAAAAAAGCGGTCGAGGCGGCTGCCTCAGGCCCGAAGTAACAGGCGTTCAGCCGATCGCCCCGCTTTGGCGCAGCGCGGCGATGCTGGCGTCGTCGTAGCCGATGTCGTGCAGCAGTTGGTCGGTCGATTGCCCGGGTTCATCGAGCCGGCCATGCAACTGGCCAGGTTCGTCGCTGAACTTGATCGGCAGGCCCAGATGTGGCTGGCCGGCCGGTTGTTCGACAAGCATGCCGCGGGCGGCGGCCTGAGCGCTGTGCACCGCCTCGTGCAAGTTGCGCACCGGCGCCCAGGCGATGTCCAGCGGCGTCAGAAACTCAGTCCATTGCT
>CANFIC010000179.1 GCA_947446685.1 Burkholderiales bacterium | reverse complement strand
CTTGTAAGGAGCTGCCAGACGCAGCGAATCGACCCTGGCGGCGCTCTCGATCTTCACCACATCGGCCCCGGCATCGGCGAGTATCTTGGTCGTGTACGAGCCCGCACCGATCCAGGTGAAGTCGGTGACGCGGATTCCGGAAAGTGGCAATTTGCTCATCAGATCACCGCTTGGCGCGACAGAAGCTGTAGCTCGGCCTTGCTCAATCCCAGCCCGGCATAGACTTGATCATTGTGTTGGCCCAGGGTCGGCGCCGCACTGCTCATGGCCCAGGGCGTCAGCGACAACTGATAGGGCGCGCCGGGCATCACCGCCGGCCGGGGCAGACCCGGCTCCATGCTGTCGACAAAAAAACTACGGGCCTGCAATTGCGCGCTCGCGACCAGGTCTTCGGTCGTGTTGATGGCGGCGGCTG
Organism: Burkholderiales bacterium; assembly: GCA_947446685.1. Lineage (GTDB taxonomy): Bacteria > Pseudomonadota > Gammaproteobacteria > Burkholderiales > Burkholderiaceae_C > Paucibacter_A. The sequence continues at coordinate 7,303 of CANFIC010000179.1, read as the reverse complement.
GCACATGGCGGCGCTGTCCTTCACGGTACAGATAGGCTTTGGTTCTGGTTCTGGCCCAGCTGCCGAAAACTTCCATGAAGATGTCCTTGGCCTGGTCGGACTCCAGGTAGGCGGTTTGCAGCCATTCATCGCCGCCGAGCCGCTCGACGCCGGGCGCTTTTTCGTCGATCAGCCATTGCAGGGTCAAACCCCAGAACCGGTTGGCACCGATACCGCCGGCCATCATGTAGACATGGCCATCCAGGCATTCGTAGACGCCGGTGCCGGCGAAACGCTGGCGACCGGCATAGCGCTTGCGGATCGTGCCCTCGAGGTCGTAGAACTGGACCGCGTTTTCCATCGCCAGCACCATGCATTCCTGCATCGACACATCGACATGCTCGCCCTGACCGCTGGTCTCGGCCTGCGTCAGCGCCAGCATCGAGGCGACTGCGCCGAACATGCTGGATCCCGAGATCGCCTGGTCGCCGAAAGCGCCGATCGGCGCTGAATCCGGATAGCCGCCCAGATAAAGAAAACCGCCAGTGGCCAGCCCGATCAGATCTTCGCCTTCGTACTGCGCATAAGGGCCGGTCTGTCCGAAGGCGGTGATGCTGGTGACGACCAGCGAGGGCCGCAGCAAGGCCAGCGCCGCATAGCCGCAACCGATGGCGGCCAGTTCGCCCGGCCGTTCGCATTCGATCAGCAGGTCGGCGCTGGCGACCAGCCGGCGGAACAAGGCCTGCCCGGCGCTTTGCTGCAGATCCAGCGTGATGCCGCGTTTGCTGGTGTTGAAGTAGGAGAACGACAAGCTGGGCTGACCTTCGCCGGTGCTGCGGGGCGAGCAATGGCGCGTGGCCGCGCCGCGCGGCGGCTCGACCAGGATCACCTCGGCGCCCAGCTCGGCGTACATCTTGCCGCAATACTGGCTGCGCTGATGGGCCAGTTCGATGACCCTCAGACCTTCCAATGCGCGCGGCGCGGCAGCGGCGGGGTTGGCCATGGCTGAGGGCATCAGACCGGCTGGGCCGGGCTCGCAGCCTGGCCGTGAAAGAGGCTGACGATGTCGGTCATGTCGCTGCAATGCTCGAGCTCGCGCAGCGCCGCGAAGGCCTGGCGCGCATCGCTGATCCCGGCCATGGCTGCGCAGTCGTCGAACTTGGCCGAGATGTCGTCCCAGGTCAGTTCGCGCGATGGGTGGCCGGGCGACTTGCCGACCCGGAGGCCGAATTTCCTGCCGTCGTTCAGCTCCACATCGACTTCGACGAAGCCGCGCCCGCCCGAACTGCGGGTGTCGAACAGCGGGTCGTCGTCGCGACAGCATTCATCTTCGAAGGCATCGATGCGGTCGAGCAAGGCGTGGATTGCCGGTCGCGCGACGGCTTCGTCGCTGAAGGACCAGAGCGTGTAGCCGCCATCGAGCAAGCCCGCGGCGAGCGGATATTGAAGGCTGAACTTGCCTTCGAGCCCGGTCAGCGGCTCTGGATAGGTCAACACCAGCATGCCGCCGGGCGGCATCCGGCATTCCAGCCGCCGCACGTCATCGGCGCTGAACCCATGCTGTTCGCGCAACACCAGCACCGCGTCCATCGCACGGTGCGAGGCATAGCAGCAGGCGAACTTTTTCAGCGCAATGCCGGGTTCCATGATGATCCAGGGTTTGCCGAGGTTGCGGATGGCAACTTCCGGGTCGGAGCGCTCGACCCCATAGGCGGCATAGAAGCCGGATTTGGCTTCGAGCACATCGGGCGCTGCGCTGAGGCCGCAGATCGCCATCCGCACTGCCGCCAGCGCATTGCGCGCGGCCAGTCCGGTATGCAAGGGCTTGGTCATGGTGCCGAAATTGCGCCGCAAGCCGCTGGCCATTGAAGCGGCGATGCCGAAAGCGGTCCGCGTCGTGGCGATGTCGAGGCGATAGGCCTTGGCCAGGGCGGCCAGCGCGGAAAAAATGCCCAGAGTGCCGGTGCCGTGAAAGCCGCGGCCGTAATGGCCGACGGTGATGCCTTCAGCGATCCGCGCGCCGGCTTCAACGCCGATCACATAGGCCTCGATGAAGGCCTGACCGGTCAAGGGGTAATGGGCCAGGTCAGCGATCAGCGCCGCAACGATGATCGCGCTCGGGTGGGCCGGCATCATCGACAGGACATCGTCGAAGTCCAGCGCATGGCCGAAGCTGCCATTGATCAGCGCAGCAGTTTCTGCGGCTGCATGCCGGGTGGTGCCGAGGATCGGCGACTGTCCGGATTCGTCCGACATCGCCAGATAGCGCAGCAGCGGTTCTTCGACTTCACTGCCAGCCCCGGCCAGGATCACGGCAAAGGTATCGACGATGACCTTCTTGGCTTTTTCCACCGCGCCTTCAGGCAGGTCGGCGAAATTGCGCTCGCTGATGAAACGCGCAACGGCTTCGGTCAATCCGGTCATTGTTTGCTTTCCTGATGAACTGCGAGAAGCCTTGGCCGAGCCCAATCAATCAACCCAGACCCTGATCGAAGTTTATGAGCGAAAGAACGGCAGCTGCCGAACTGACGACTGCAAACAAGTCTATATAGTGGGAATCAATGGAAGCAGCTTCAGCCAATGCCGATGTCGCCCTGGGCACCCAGGTGGTGCGGCGCGTGGCCATCCTGTTGCGCCTGCTGGCGGTGAATAACCGGATGGGCATGAGGCTGGTCGACCTTTACCGCAGCGCCCAGATCGAGCGCTCGACCGTGCATCGGCTGTTGCAGGGGCTGATCGCCGAGCGCCTGGTGGTGCAGAACCGCGAATCGAAGCGTTATTTTCTCGGCATGGGGATTTACGAAATGGGGGTGGCGATGGCCCCGCCGTTTCAGTTGCGCGACCTTTGCCAGCCGCATTTGCTGGCGGTGGCCGAGCAGACCGGCGACACGGTTTTTCTGAGCGTTCGCTCCGGTTTCGACGGGGTCTGCGTCGACCGCAAGGAAGGCCCTTTCCCGATCAAGGCCTTCGTGCTGGAGCCGGGCCGGCGCAGACCCTTGGGGGTTGGCGCCGGAAATATCGCCATTCTGAGCGGTCTGCCCAAGGACGAAATCGAACGCATCTGCCTGTCCAACCGCAGCCGTGTGGCCGAGCAATATGCCCGCTATACCGAGGCGGAACTGGCGCGGCGAATTGCTGAAACCCAGAGCCGCGGTTATGCCCTGACCGATGTGCTTGAGACCGTCGGCGTCAGGTCGGTCGGCATGTGTATCCGCGATGCCCAGGGCCTGCCGGTTGCCGCCATCAGCGTGTCCACCCTGGCCTCGCGCTTGCAAGGTGAGCGCGTTGACGAAGTCGTGGTTTTTCTGCGCGAAGCCGTCAGCACGATCGAACAGGAGTTGCTGCGGCTGCCCGCAAGCGTCTGAGTTTCAGCCCTTGGCCGGCAGCACGATAGCGCTGCATTCACCCAGGCCGATGCGCCTGGCGCCGGCGCGTTCGCAAAAGGCCTTCAGCGTCAATTCATCGCCATCAGCCAGGAAGCTCCGGGTCTCGCCATTGGGCAATCTGATTGGCTGCTTGCCGCCCTGCGACTGCTCCATCAGCGACCCGGCCTGATCGGGCCTGGGCCCCGACAAAGTGCCCGAGCCGAACAGATCGCCAGGCTGAAGATTGCAGCCGCCCAGCGTGTGGTGTGCGACCAGTTGCGCCGGCGTCCAGTAAGCAGCTTCACTCGCATTGCCGCTGGACAGCCGCACCGCGGATTGGCCCGCTGCGCGCATCGTCGCGGTCTGCAGCCAGGCTTCGAGCTGGATGTCCAGCCCGCCTTGCAAACGGTCATTGGCACCGTCCAGATAAGGCAGCGGCTCCGGGTCGCCGGCCTGCCGCAGCAGTGGCGGCGCGCGGAACGGCGCCAGCGCCTCCATCGTCACGACCCAGGGCGACAGGCTGCTGGCGAAGTTTTTCGCCAGGAAGGGGCCCAGCGGCTGATATTCCCAGGCCTGGATGTCGCGTGCCGACCAGTCGTTGAACAGCGTGACGCCGAACAGATGATCTTCGGCAGCGTCGATCGTGATCGCCTCGCCGAGTTGATTGCCAGTGCCGATCAGGAAGCCGAGCTCAAGTTCGTAGTCGAGGCGCTGGCTCGGGCCGACAACCGGTGTTTCGCCGCTGCCTTTGGTCTGACCGAGAGGCCGGCGGATCGGCTGGCCGCTGACAATGATTGACGAAGAACGCCCGTGGTAGCCGATCGGCACCCATTTGTAATTGGGCAGCAGCGGCGCATCGGGGCGGAACAGCCGGCCCACCGCCGTCGCATGGTGGATGCCGGCATAAAAATCGGTGTAATCGCCGATTTCGCAGGGCAGCGCCATTTGCACGGCCTGCTGCGGCAGCAGGCAGGCGGACCAGGAAGCCTGCTGCTGGCTGCCGGCCTTCAAGCCTTCCGACAAGGCCATTCTCAGCCCTTGCCGCGCCGCCTTGCCCATTGCCATGAAGCGGTTCATATTGCCTGCGGCCAGCGCTTCGAGTGCGCCCTCCAGGCCTGTCGGCCAGCCTGGGCAGGCGGCAGCCAGCTTCAGGTCGAGCAGTTGGTCGCCGATCGCCACAGCGGCGCGCAAAGTCCCGTCGGGCCCGCGAAAGCGTCCGAAAGGCAGATTCTGGATCGGGAAATCGGTTTGCGGCTGATTGGCCGAATCGACCCAGCTCTGCATTGCCGGGTCATGGCTGGCGTCAAGGTTCATCGTCATTCCTGCTTGAAGTTGTCGGCCAGGCCATCCCAGCAATTGGCATAGCTGCGGTCGATTGCACCGCAATTGAGCGCGAATTCGGTCGGATGAAAACGCCAGCGGCTTTCGAACATGAAGGCCAGGGTGTTGTCGAGTTTTTGCGGTTGCAGTTGCGCCTGGCTGGCCTTGTCGAAAGCCGCCAGGTCAGGCCCATGCGGCACCATGCAGTTGTGCAGACTGACACCGCCGGGCTTGAAGCCTTCGGGCTTGGCATCGTACTGGCCGGTGATCAGCCCCATCAGCTCGCTCATCAGGTTGCGGTGGTACCAGGGCGGGCGGAAGGTGCCCTCCATCACCAGCCAGCGCGGCGGGAAGATCACGAAGTCGCAGTTGGCCGTTCCCGGTGTGTCGCTGGGTGAAGTCAGCACGGTGAAGATCGACGGATCGGGATGGTCGAAACTGATCGAGCCGATGGTCATGAAATGCGCGGTGTTGTACTTCAATGGCGCCAGCGTGCCATGCCAGGCGACGACATTGAACGGCGTCGCTGCAGCGGCGGCGGTCCAGAGCGCGCCGCCATATTTCTTGACTATGTCGTAGCTGCCGGCCTCGTCTTCGAAGGCTGCGACCGGTGCCTGGAAATCGCGCGCGTTGGCCAGGCCGTTGCTGCCGATGGGCCCGAGTTCGGGCAGACGGAACGGCGCGCCATAGTTCTCGCAGATATAGCCGCGCGACGGCCCGTCGACGTCGATTTTGAACGCCATGCCGCGCGGCAGCAGCGCGATTTCGCCGGGTGCGACTTCGAGGATGCCGAGCTCGGTGGTGATCGTCAGCCTGCCTTGTTGCGGCACCAACAGCATCTCGCCGTCGGCGTTGACAAAAGCGCGCCGGCCCATTGAGCGGTTGACCAGGTAGAGATGGGCGGCGACGCCGGTCTGCGCATCGGCATCGCCATTGACGGCGATCGTGCGCAGGCCTTCGATGAAGTCAGCCGGTTCATCGGGTATCGGCAGCGGATGCCAGCGCATCGGGTCGGGTGGCGCGGCCTGGCCGTCCTTGGCGCCGGTTTTGAGCCAGGGCTGGGCCAGCGCTGTATAGCCGCCGACCATCACCGAGGGCTGGCGCCGGTACAGCCAGCTGCGCAGATTGCTGTGCCGCGGTGCGGTGAAGGCGCTGCCCGACAGCAGTTCGGCATACAGGCCATGGGCGACCCGCTGCGGGCTGTTGCGGCCGATCGGCAATGCGCCGGCAACAGCCTCGCTGGCGAAGGAATTGCCGAAGCCGGATTGGTAGTCGAGCGGGTTTGTTTTCATGCCGATTGAGCTATCGTTTTAAGGGTGTTGGCGCGCGCTGCCTGCAGCGCCTGCTGGAGGACCGATTGCCGGCCGATATGGTTGGCCAGCAGCAGCACCAGCTTGGCATTGAGTTGATGGCTGCTGGCGCTGTCGAGTTCGCGGTGACTGTCGATCAGCGCTTCATAAAAGTCATCGGCGGCTTCGAGATTCGGGTCGGTGATCAGCATCGCGAGTTCCTCAAATCAGTTCGCCCCGGGCGCGGCGCAAGGCGTTTGCAAGCAAGGCCTGGGTCGGGTTGCGCCAGCGGGCGCAGACATGCTGATCGGGGCGCAGCAGATAGGCCGTTCCAGGCAGCGCATCGTAGCGCTTTTGCGCCCAGCCCTCGGCGTCTTCCAGGCCTGATGTACCGATGCAGACGGTCTGCAATTCCAGGCCAGCAGCCCATTCGGGGGCTGGGCCGAAGACCAGCAGGGTGAAGCCCTGACCGAACTGGCGCAGCAGCCATTGCGGCCGGCCATCCTTGAGCAGCGGCGCATCGGCGGCGGCGGCGCCGGGCAGCATCCCGCCGGCGAAGCTGTCCGGGTCCGGCGTGTTCAGCGCCGAGTCGCGCAGCGTGGCCGGCACCGACAGCCTGCCGCTGTTGACGATGCGGCGGGCGAAAGAATAGTCGCCTGCCAGGTCGAGCACCGCATCGCGAAACAGCCGCGAGATCTCGCTCTTGGGTGTGATGAAGTCGGTGGCCCGGGTCGAGTTGAGGATGTTCTCGTCGGCGGCGGCTTCGCGCTCGGCGGCATAGCTGTCGAGCAAGGCATCAGGCGCTTGGCCGCGCAGCACCAGATCGAGCTTCCAGGCCAGGTTGTCGGCATCCTGGACGCCGGAGTTGGCGCCGCGCGCGCCGAAGGGCGACACCCCATGGGCGCAGTCGCCAGCGAAGAGCACGCGGCCATGGCGGAACTTGTTCATGCGCTGGCAGGCAAAGGTGTAGACGCTGGCCCATTCGAGTTCATAGGGCGGCGCATAACCGAGGGCCTGCTGCATCATCGCGTCGACGCGCGGTTTGATGCGCTCGGGCTTTTTTTCTTCTTCCGGGTCGGCATCCCAGCCAAGCTGAAAATCGATCCGCCAGACGCCATCGGGCTGCCGGTGCAGCAGCACGCAATGTTTGGGGTGGAAGGGCGGGTCGAACCAGAACCAACGCTCGGCGGGGAAGTCGGCAGCCATCTTCACATCGGCGATCAAAAAGCGGTCCTGGAAGACCCGGCCCTTGCTTTCCAGGCCGAGCAGGCCGCGCAGCGTCGAGCGCGAACCATCGCAGGCGGTCACATAGTCGGCGGCAATCTGGTAGCGACCTTCGGGTGTGTCGAT
>CANFIC010000178.1 GCA_947446685.1 Burkholderiales bacterium | reverse complement strand
GGCTTGCTCGACGCCCTCGGCGTGCGCCACCTTGCCGCAGTGACCGGGCCGTCTCTTGGCGGCTACCAGGCGCTGCAATGGGCGGCGAGTTATCCAGCCATGGTTGGCCGCGTCGTCGCTGCAGTGAGCGCGCCCTATAACCCCGCTGGGGTGGGTCAGTTGGCAGCGTTGCTGGACCAATTGAACAAGCAAGCGACATGGCGAGCTGGACATCCTGAACCAGGCGCCATGTTCAATTGGCTGACACAGATGCGCGTGGCCACATTGACGCGCTACGGGATCGACGCTGAGCTGACCCCTGAATTCCCCGAAGCATCGATGCGCGCCGCTGAACTACTGCGACTGGCGCGCGAATGGGCGCAAGGGTTCGAGCCGGGCTCGCTGCTGACATTGGCCCAAGCGGCAGAGTCCTTCGACCTGCGTGGCCAATTGGACAACATCCGCGCGCCTCTACTGCTGGTGCAGTCCCGCAGTGATCAGGTCTTCTCTCCTGAGTTGACGCGTACCTTTGCTCCGCTACTCTCCGCTGCAGGTATTCCTTGGTCCTATGTGGAGCTCGACAGCGACAAGGGGCATCTAGCCTCGGGTGCCGATTCCAGCCTATGGTCTGAGGTTCTGCGCCGGTTCATGGACTCTGAACCCTCCGTCTGGAGTTCCTGGGGCATGGCTCGATGAGCCGCTTGCGGCGCTCAATTCGACTCATGCTGATTTTACTGGCCGGCCTGACTGCAGCGCTTTTTCTCGTCGCGCTCGGCATCATCGCCAAAGCCGAGTGGGACGCAAGTACGTCGGTACCCGGGCAAACGCCCAAGTCGTTCAAGATCGTCAGTGCACCCGTTGCTGGCGCGTCGGCGCCGGTGCTGATCCTGCTGCACGGCGCCGGCTTGAATGGCCATATGTGGGATCCGGTACTGCGGCATCTGGACGCTCGCTATCGGGTGATCGCGCTCGACCTGCCAGGGCATGGTTCGCGTCGCGATGAAGAATTTTCGCTCGAAGCTGCCGCGGTCACAGTCGCTGCTGCCGCCAGATCAGTAACGCCAGCGTCCGTCGTTTTGGTGGGCGACTCGCTCGGCGGATATGCTGCGATGGCCGCTGCCAGCTCGTTGCCGCCCGAGCAGCTACGCGGCATGGTGCTGGCCGGTTGCAGCGCCAACTTCGACTTCCTGCGATCACTGAAATATCTGAAGGATGTGGTCGCAATCCGCATCATGGGGGTCTTCATCGACGAATCAACATTTGTCAGCAGAGCATTGGCAAGCCTGGGCATGAACGATCAGGACGGGCGGACCATCATCGCCGCTGGTGTCAGCGTGCGCGCCGTTCCATCCTCGACAAGAAACTTGTTGAATGTTGATTTTCGCGAAAAATTGGCTGCGATAGATCGCCCTGTTCTGATCGTCAACGGCTCACTCGATGAGCGCGCGATGGGGCAAGAAGCCAGCTTCAAAGCCGCAGCCCGACAGGCCACGAGCTACCATTTCGAGAACACGCCGCACGGCGTGAGCATGCGCCGCAGCCCGGAATTTGCCACCTTGATCAACGACTTCGCAGCCCAGGTCTTCGCAGCTACCGGTGCCAATCGCCCATGAATACTCGCCACCTGCTCGACCCAGAATTGGCCATGATCTTCGACCAGCTGCCGGTATCAACGGTCAGCCTGGCGACGCTCGCCGTAACTCGCCAACAAATCGCGCAGCAGACCGCGCTGATCAATGCAGCCGCGCCGGCATTCCCCCATCTTCAGGTCAGCCAGCATCACGTGCAAGGCCCGGCCGGCGCGCCGGATGTCCGTCTCTTGCTTTACCGTCCGCTCGCAGCTACTGCGCCGCTGGCGGCGCTGCTGTGGATCCATGGCGGCGGCTATGTAGCGGGAAGTCCGGATTGGGATGACCAATATATCAAGGGACTGGCGACCGAACTCGGCTGTTGCATCGCCTCAGTCGACTACCGTCTGGCCCCGGAGACCCCTTTTCCCGGTCCGGTCGAGGACTGCTATGCCGCATTGCAATGGCTGCATGGCGAAGCGACAAAACTGGGCGTCGACGCTGCGCGGATCGGCATCGCCGGCCTGAGCGCTGGCGGCGGTTTATGTGCCGCGCTCGGTCTGCTGGCGCGCGACCGCGGCAAGATCAAGCTCTGCTTCCAGGCGCCGCTGCAACCAATGCTGGATGACCGCGCAGCCACCGCCGCCTATGAGCACCCATTCGCTGGCGAGTTCATCTGGAAGAAGGCTCACAACGAATTCGGCTGGTCGGCGATGCTGGGCCATGAACCGGGCTTGGACGGCGTCTCGCCCTATGCGGCGGCGGCGCGCGCCGATGACCTGAGCGGACTGCCGCCGACCTATATCGCGGTCGGTGCGATCGACCTCTTTGTCGAAGAAGACATCGACTACGCGCGCCGCCTGATGCGAGCCGGCGTCTCCACCGAACTGCATGTCTACCCAGGCGCTTGCCATGGCTTCAATCTGCTCGCGCCTGAAGCCCAGGTCTCGAAGGCCTACCGGCGTGACCTGATCGCCGCGCTGCGACGGGGGCTCGGCATCGAACCGGCTCAAGCAACAAGCCAGCCTGCGCTCATGCAGCAACTGGCCACGATGCTGCCAGGCATTCCAACGCAGGATCTGGGCCGCTTTGCCCGCAGCCTGAGCGTCACCGAACCCTATGGCCTGGGGGCCGGATCATTGCATCAGGACGGCGTTCCGCGCGGCAAATTGACCGTTGGTCGATGTGCCCCTGGCGGCATCTACCCCGGCGTTGCCCATGATTACCAGGTTTATGTGCCGCAGCAATACGATGGCTCCCAGCCCGCCATGCTGATGGTGTTTCAGGACGGTGCGCGCTACCTCGGTCCTGAGTTGAATGCCGTCTGCGTCCTCGACCAGTTGATAGCTACGGGGGCGATCGCACCGACGGTCGCGGTGTTCGTGCAGCCCGGTGAACAGGGACCAGGGTTGCCGATCTATGGCGGCAGCGACAACCGCAGTGTCGAATACGACAGCCTGGGCGATGCCTACGCACGCTTTCTGCTCGACGAATTATTGCCTGTCGCGACGCAAGGTTTGAACATCAGTGACGACCCTGCGCAGCGCGCGATTTGCGGCCTGAGCTCGGGCGGCATCTGCGCATTCAATGTCGCTTGGGAGCGGCCCGACGCCTTCGGCCTGGTCGTCAGCCATTGCGGCAGCTTCGTCAATATTCGTGGCGGCCATCAGTTGGCATCACACGTGCGGCAGGCGCCAAAAAAATCACTGCGCGTCTTTCTGCAAACCGGTGAAAACGACCTGAATATCGTCTTCGGCGATTGGCTCAATGCGAATCACGAGCTGGCTTCAGCAATGACCTACAAGGGCTATGAACACCAACTGGTGGTCGGCCAAGGCGGCCATTCACTCGCCCATGGCGGCGCCATTTTCCCTGACACCATGCGGTGGCTTTGGAGCAAGAAAAAACCATGAAAACGAGCATAGCCACCGCGGCGGATCCGAGCCTGCCCAACACTTCTGATACCGGCACCGTCAGCAACGGCTACCGCAGCTACGTGCTGTTCGCGCTGGCCGTGGTCGGCTTCATGTGCGCTGTCGACAAGGTCGTAATCACGATGTTCATGGAACCGATCAAGAAAGAGTTCGCGCTCAGCGACACCCAGCTCGGCCTGCTCACCGGGCTGGCTTTTTCACTGATGGGCGGCATTGCTTCGGTCCCGCTGGCGCGTTGGGCCGACCGCGCCAACCGCAAGTGGATCATCGCCGGCAGCTTCACTGCCTGGACGTTGATGACGGCGGGGTCGGGCATGGCGTCCAACTTCGTGCAGTTGCTGGCCGCGCGCATCGGCGTGGGCATCGGCGAAGCCGGCTGCATTCCGGCCACGCATTCGATGCTGGGCGACTACTACCCGCGGCATCTGCGGCCGCGCGCGCTGGCCGTGCACAGCGCCGGTACCTACCTCGGCATGCTGGGCGGGTTGCTGGGCGGTGGCATCTTGGTGCAGACCGTGGGCTGGCGCGCCGGCTTCATCTGGCTGGGCGCAGCCGGGCTGGTGATGGCTGCCATCTTCCACTTCACGGTGCGTGAGCCTTCAAGAGTCGATGCGCTGACGCATCCGCCATTGGCCGCAGGCGCCAGCCTGTGGTCGCAGTTGGGCGACCCCCGTGCCTTCTGGCTGCTGGTGATGGCCTTTTCCACCACCTCGCTGGCGGGCTCGTCGGTCATCGTCTGGCTGCCCAGCTATTTTGAGCGTGCTTTTGCCTTGCAGCCGATGCAGATCGGCCTCGGCCTTGGGCTTTGTCTTGGCGTGGCCACGGCCATCGGCTCCGTCATTGGTGGCCAGCTCGGCGTGCGCTACGCAGGCGGCTCGAAATCCTGGGGCGCTGGCTTTGCGGCTGGTGTCACCGTGGTGGTAATGCCCTTCTTCCTGGGTAGCTTTTACGCGCCAAACCCACTGCTGGCCTTCGGGCTGCTGTTCGCAGCCTTCGGCACCGCGGGCATGATCCTCGGGCCGGTGTTTTCGACCCTGCAGGACCTGGTGGCGCCGCAGGTTCGCGCCACTGCATTGGCGGTCGTCGCACTGTTCGGCGTGCTGGTTGGCCAGGGCCTGGGTCCGCTGCTGGTGGGCGCGCTCAGCGACGCGCTGCAGGTCAAAGGTGCCAACGCCGATGGGCTGCGCACGGCGATGACGCTGGTAGCGATGATCAACTTCCTCACCATCCTGGCCTTCGTACTGCTGAAGCAGCGCATCGACCGGCTGTCAGCCCATTCCACGAAGGCCCAGGTGGGATGACCCGTCTGCGTATCCTGCATCTGGGCCTGGGCGCCTTCCACCGCGCGCACCAGGCGGTCTATCTGCAGGACCTGATTTCAGCCGGCGACGACCGGTGGGAACTGGCAGGCGGACATATCCGCCCCGAATTTACCGACATGGGCGCCGTACTGCTGGCACAGGATTGCCGTTACACCGTCGAGACGGTCACGCCAGACGGCAGTCGCGCCTACCAGCGCATCGAGGCCCTGCGTAGACCGGTGCCCTATGCCTTCGACCTCGCCGAACTGCGGGCGTTAGCCGCGGACCCGGCCACTCGCATCATCTCCTTCACCGTGACCGAGGCGGGATATGATCTCGAGCAAGCAACTACCGACAAGCGTGCAGGGCACAGGATCTATGGCGCACTGACCGAACTCCTGCGTGCCCGCCAGCACAGCGGCGCGGGGCCGGTGACGCTGCTGAACTGCGACAACCTGCGCCATAACGGCGATGTCGTGCGAACTGGTCTGTTCAAGACATTGCAAAGCGCTGGCGAAGCCGGCTTGCTTGAATGGGTGCAGCACAACACCACTTGCCCCAACGCCATGGTCGACCGCATCACCCCGCGGGTGCCGCCTGGGCTGGCCGAGCGCGTAAGGGCAGCGACAGGCCAAGAGGACCATGCACCGGTGATGGCCGAGGATTTCCGCCAATGGGTCATCGAGGACCGGTTCTGCGCTGGCCGTCCGGACTGGGCGCAGGTGGGCGTGCAGATGGTCGAGTCGGTACTTCCCTACGAGGAGGCCAAGATCCGCTTGTTGAACGCCACCCACAGTTGCATCGCCTGGGCCGGCACGCTGCGCGGTTATCGCTTTATTCACGAAGGCGCGCGCGACGCCGCGATACGCCGGATCGCGCATGACTACGTCACGGACGATGCCATCCCCTGCCTTCTACCCAGCCCGGTTGACCTGACGGCCTATCGCGACAGCGTGCTTGACCGCTTCGGCAACGCAGCTCTTAGCGATACCTGCCAGCGCGTCGTCGCCGACGGTTTTTCAAAATTGCCCGGGTTCATCGCACCAACGATCGAAGCAAGGCTGAAGCAAGGAGCAAGCATCGCCAGCGTGGCCATGCTGCCTGCGCTGTTTCTGGCCTTCCTGCAACGCTGGCATGCAGGTGTACTGGCCGAACCCTATATGGACCAGTCCATGGACCCGGCCAAAGTCGCAGCGATCTGCACGGCTGCCGACTCAGTGGCAGCTTTCTGTGCCGACCAGCAACTATGGGGCAGCAGCGCTGGTAACCAGTTCCTCATCGACGCGGTTCGTCTAGCGTCGGTCCGCGTCAGAGACTTCATGCTGGCGCATCGCGCGCCAGCTGTTTGAAGACGAGGCCTATAGCATCCGATCCAGCGCAGCGGCCAGATGGCCAACGGTGCGGTCGACGTTGTGCCATTTTTCGAGTCCGAACAGGCCGACCCGGAAGCTCATGAAGTCAGCCGGTTCGTCGCACATCAAGGGCACGCCGGCGGCTGTCTGCAGGCCTTCAGCGAGGAACTTGCGGCTCGATTGGATTTCGGGGTCCTTCGTGTAGCTGACCACCACGCCGGGCGACTTGTAGCCTTCGGCCGCGACGCTGGGAAGGCCGCGGCTCTCGAACAAAGCGCGCACCTTGGCGCCCAGTTCGATCTGTTCCTGGCGGACTTTCTCGAAGCCATAGGCCTGGGTTTCCAGCATCACCTCGCGCAGTCGCGTCAAGGCGTCGGTCGGCAGCGTCGCATGGTAGGCATGGGCGCCGTTTTCGTAGGCTTCCATGATCTGCAGCCATTTTTTCAGGTCGCAGGCAAAGCTGCTGCTGCTGGTCGCGTCGATCGCTGCGCGAGCGCGTTCGTTGAGCATCACCATCGCGCAGCAAGGCGAACTGCTCCAGCCCTTTTGCGGCGCGCTGAGCAGTACGTCGACGCCGGTCTGTTCCATATTGACCCACATCGCGCCCGAGGCGATGCAGTCGAGCACGAACAGTCCGCCGACTTCATGCACGGCGTCGGCAACGGCGCGAATATAGTCGTCGGGCAGTATCAGGCCGCAAGAGGTTTCCACATGCGGAGCGAACACTACATCGGGCTTCTTTTCGAGGATGGCCGCCACCACTTCGTCGATCGGCGCCGGCACCCAGGGCGCTTGCGGGCCATCGCCGACACGGCGGGCCTTCAGCACGGTGGCCTCGGCGGCGATCCGGCCCATATCGAGAATCTGCGTCCAGCGGTAGCTGAACCAGCCGTTGCGGATGATCAGCACCTTCTTGGCACCGGCAAACTGGCGCGCCACGGCTTCCATGCCGAAGGTGCCGCTGCCGGGAACCAGCACGACCGACTTGGCGTGATAAACCTCTTTCAGAATGCCTGAAATGTCTTTCATCACGCCTTGGAAACTGCGCGACATATGGTTCAGCGAGCGGTCGGTGTAGACGACCGAAAATTCGAGCAGACCATTCGGGTCGACTTGGGACAGCAGGCCTGACATAAGGATTCCTTGAATGGGTGAACCGAGCCGCCAATGATGCCAAAAAGATGGCGGCTGAACTACAGCATTGTCAACTGTTTGCGCGATCGGCACCGGCGCTGTGCTGATCCAGCCAGCTCAGCAGCAAATGGTTGAACTTTGCCGGCTGCTCCATCAGGAAGAAATGGCTCGCGCCTTCGAAGATTTCGGTGACTGCGCCCGGGATGCCCGAGCCGAGCGCCAGCGTCGCGGTCAAGGAGCAGATCGGATCGCTGTCGCCGCCCATCACCAGCGTCGGCTGATGGATGCTGGCGAGTTGCGCCAAGGTGTCGTGCGACTGGCAAGCGATGTTCTGTTCGACATAGCAAGCAGGCAGGCGGGTTTCGCCACCGATCAGGCGCTCGATCGCAGCGATCTGCACCGGGTTTTCATTGAAGAATTTTGCCGAAACGAAATTCTGGATCGAATGGCGCGCATGGTCGGCCCAGCTCGAGCGC
>CANFIC010000177.1 GCA_947446685.1 Burkholderiales bacterium | reverse complement strand
AGGCAACAGCTTGCTTGGACAGATCGTCATAAACGATCAAGGCGTCTTCGCCACGGTCGCGGAAATACTCGCCCATCGTGCAACCTGAATAGGCCGACACATATTGCATCGCTGCCGATTCGGCCGCCGAAGCAGCGACAACGATCGTGTACTCCATCGCGCCATGCTGCTCGAGGGCACGCACAACGTTCTTGATCGAAGAGGCTTTCTGGCCGATTGCAACGTAGATGCAGGTCATGTTCTGACCGCGCTGGTTGATGATCGCGTCGATCGCGACTGCGGTCTTGCCAGTCTGGCGGTCACCAATGATCAGCTCGCGCTGACCACGGCCGATCGGCACCATTGAGTCGATCGACTTGAGGCCGGTCTGCATCGGCTGGTCGACTGACTTGCGGGCAATCACGCCGGGAGCGATGCGCTCGATCGGAGCTGACAGCTTGGCGCCGACCGGGCCTTTGCCATCGATCGGCTGACCCAGCGCATTGACGACACGGCCTTTGAGTTCAGGGCCTACCGGCACTTCCAGAATGCGTCCGGTGCACTTGACCGTATCGCCTTCCGAAATATGTTCGTACTCACCCAGAATCACGGCGCCGACTGAGTCGCGCTCGAGATTCAAGGCCAGACCGAATGTTGGTGTGCCGTCGGCGGTTGCCGGGAACTCGAGCATTTCGCCCTGCATCGCATCGGACAGTCCGTGCACGCGCACGATACCGTCGGTCACCGAAACGACGGTGCCCTGATTGCGGATGTCAGTTGAAGTACCAAGACCCTCGATGCGGTTCTTGATGAGTTCAGAAATTTCTGCGGGATTCAATTGCATTGCATATCTCCGGTCTGCGGGGGTCGGTAGCTTGCGGCCAGCAACTTTGACAGGTTGGACGAAAAAAATCGGAATTGCAGCAGTCGCTGGCCGTCAGGCCGCAAGCGCCACCTTCATTTGTTCAAGCCGCGCTTTCACCGAGGTGTCGAGCACTTCATCGCCCACCACCACGCGAATACCGCCGATCAGGTCCGGCTCGATCTGGACCGACGCATTGAGCTTGCGACCAAAGCGCTTTTCCAGACTCAGCACGACCGCGGCCAACTGCTCGGCGTCGATCGCGAAAGCGCTGAATACCTGCGCATCAGCCACACCAGTGCGCTCATTGACAAGCAGATGGAACTGTTCGGCGATGGCAGGCAGCACGGTCAAACGACCGTTGGCAAGCACAGCACTGAGCAGGTTCCTGACAATATCGCCCATCGGTGCTTGCAGCACCGCGTCGATGATGGCAATTACTTGCTCGGGCGCAACCTTTGGGTTGTCGGCGAACTGGCGCAGTTGAGGATCTGCAGTGACTGCAGCCAGGGCCTCGACTTGCGCCCCGACCTGCTGCAGATCGCTTTTGACTGCGACCTGAAACAGCGCTTCCGCATAGGGCCGGGCGAGGGTTGCGAGTTCAGCCATGACTTACAGCTCGGTCTGCAAGCGATTCAGCAATTCGGCGTGAACGCCGGCATTGACTTCACGCTTGAGGATCTGCTCAGCACCCTTGACGGCGAGCACGGCTACTTGACTGCGCAAGGCTTCGCGGGCTTTCAAGGATTCCTGCTCAGCCTCGGCCTTGGCAGAAGCGATGATCTTGGCAGCTTCCTCGCTGGCGCGAGCCTTGGCTTCCTCGATCATCGATTGAGCCAGATGTTCGGCATCGGCAAGACGCTGGGCAGCATCGTTGCGGGCGCCGGACAACTGCGCCTCGACATGCTTGAAGGCATCGCTCAACTCGGCCTTGGCCTTGTCGGCAGCGATCAAGCCGGCAGCGACTTTCTCGGCCCGCTCGTCGAGCGCCCTGGCAATGGGCGGGGCTACAAACTTCATCACAAAACCTACAAAGAGCAGGAACTGGATGAGTTGAATGATCAGCGTAGCGTTAATGCTCACGTGGTTGCCTCACAAACTAACTTGGATCGAATGCTTGCAACACCAGACATGCCATCAGGCTTGTCTGATGCCGGACAGCGCGACTTACTTCGGCAGGTTGGCGATCTGCGCCAGGAACGGATTGGCCGTGGCGAACCACAGTGCAATACCGGTACCGATAATGAAAGCCGCGTCGATCAAACCGGCGAGCAGGAACATCTTGGTTTGCAATTCATTCATCAGCTCGGGCTGGCGAGCAGCCGATTCGAGGTACTTGCTGCCCATGATGCCAATGCCGATACAAGCACCGAAAGCACCCAGACCAATGATCAGGCCAGCGGCGAGGGCAACAAAGCTAATAACTTCCATGATGATTCCTTGGTGGATTGAGAGAAAAGGGAAAAGGGGAAAAGCGAGAAACTAAGCGAAGCAATCAGTGCGAATCATGCGCTTGACCGATGTAGACCAGGGTCAGCATCATGAACACGAAGGCTTGCAGGGTGATGACAAGGATGTGGAAAATTGCCCACACCGAGCCGGCAATCAAATGCCCGAAAAACAAAGCGATGCCAGTGCCGGTGAACGCAAATGCGCCACCCATCAAGGCGATCAACATGAAGATCAATTCGCCGGCATACATATTGCCGAACAGCCGCATGCCATGCGAGACCGTCTTGGCAACGAACTCGATCATCTGCATCAGGAAATTGACTGGGTAGAGGAACCAGCGATCACCGAAAGGCGCGGAGAACAACTCATGCAACCAGCCGCCGGCGCCCTTGATCTTGATGTTGTAGATCAGGCAGATGATCAACACGCCGAGGGACAGACCCATGGTGACCGACAAATCGGCGGTGGGAACAACCCGCAAATTGGGCAGACCCAGGACATGTTCGCCCAGCCAGGGCAGCAAGTCGACAGGCAACAAGTCCATCGCATTCATCATGAAGATCCAGATGAAAACGGTCAGCGCCAGGGGCGTGACGAGCTTGCGGCTGTTGGCGTTGTGGACGATGCCCTTGGCCTGGCTGTTGACCATTTCATAGAGCAATTCGACCGCGGCCTGGACACGACCGGGACGACCCGATGTCGCCGCCCGACCCACCCACCAGAGCAGCAGGCAGACCAGCAGGCCAAGGCCGGTGGAAAAAGTCACTGAGTCAAGGTTGACGACAGAAAAATCGACCACACCGACCTGCTTTTGATTCTGCAGGTGATGCAAATGGTGAACGATGTAGTCGCCAGCGCTCATTGCGCCTTCGTGGCCTTGTGCTGCCATATTCTGTCAAGCCTCGTCGTCTGTCAGCGGCCGCGCCACAAGAGCGCAAGCCAGTTCACTTTGATGCACACAACCAATCCGATCAGCAAAGCCGGCCAGCTCAGGTTGGGCAAAACTTTGGTAGCGATCACCAGCATGGCAATGGCTACCCCGATTTTCAGCATTTCCCAGAACAGAAAACCAACAGCCAAGGCCATCGGGGACTCTGCCCTTTTCGTCATTCCTCGCGCCAGCAACATGTTCGGCAACACCACAGCGGCCGCGCCATAGATTGCCGACCACATGCTGCTCACCGAACCTGTCACCAACCAGACCCCCAGCCCGCAAAAGCAAGCCGCCAAACTCTGCATCGCCACCACAAGCCAAGGCGACAAGGTCGGCAGGGACTTTCGCAACTCAACCGCCTCCTGGCGGCTCAAAGTCTTGAATGCCTGCTCTACGTCCTCATCCTCCCAACCGGACAGCCGCGCTTTACCGCGCGATGCCTGACCGCTGTTTTCTTGCGCAACACCCAAAGTGATTTCTCCGCATTACAAAACTTTGCCTGGGTCACTGTCCTCAGGGCAAAGTCTCGCTCGGGACCGTTATTGTCTGCAAAGTCGGCAGGCAATTCACTCGCGCCCAGCAAATCCTTATTAGTATAAACGATAAGAACGAGCCAGAACAAGCGGCCTGTGGTCAGGAAACCATGACCTTGTTCGCGGGAAGGCCTGGAATCTCGACCCGGAGACGCAGCACACAGCCCGCCAGAGGCTGTTCGGAGAGCTCGGCGGCACTGCGGTTTTCACGCGCAGTCGTCACGTAGAGCGTGCGCAAGTCAGGGCCGCCGAAGCAAGGCATCGTCGGGCAACGCACCGGCAACTTCACCTCGCGCAGGACTTGCCCTTGAGGAGAAAGGCGCAGCAGACGCTGGCCCTCGAACATCGCGACCCAATAGCAACCCTCGACATCGAC
The DNA here is from genome assembly GCA_947446685.1 of Burkholderiales bacterium. GTDB lineage: Bacteria > Pseudomonadota > Gammaproteobacteria > Burkholderiales > Burkholderiaceae_C > Paucibacter_A. Next base: position 3,660 of record CANFIC010000177.1, on the reverse strand, counting down.
CGTCGCGCCATCAGGCCGGCCGCCATAGTCGGCCAGTGGCTGCTCGGGTTGGCGGCTGGGAAATTCAGCGAAAACCTGGCGCGGGCCGATGCTGCCGGTCTGCGGATCAAAGTCGAACCGGTAGATCTGATGCGCTTTGGTGTCTGACCAGTAAAGCTTGAGCTGGTCAGGGCTGAAGGCCAGGCCGTTCGAAGTCACGATGCCATCGGCCATCAACTCGAAACGTCCGTCGGCATAGCGATAGAGCCCCGCCGCAGGTCGCCGCGCATCGTCGATGGTGCCGATCCAGAAGCGGCCTTGCCCATCGGGTTTGCCATCGTTGAAGCGCTGCCCGGCCGCGTCATAGGGTGCAGCCGAGATTCGGCGCAGCGCGCCGCTGTCCGGATCGAGCCGGAACAAACCATTGCGTTGCGCCACCGCCAAACCGCCACCCATCGCGATCGCGATGCAACCCGGCTCGCTGTCGAGTTGCCAATGGCGCAAGTCGCCATTGGCTGGATTCAGCCGCAGCACCTGCCGCTCGACAATATCGACGTAATAAAGGCATTGCTCGCCGATATGCCAGAGCGGTGACTCTCCCAGACTTGCTGGCACCAGACCTGCGGGCTCGACTTGGTACAGATTGGGCTCAGCGATCATGGTTGGCATTGAGGTCAAGTCTCAGATAACGGGCGCCGGGCAGCGGATTGAAATAGAACGGCGGCACTTCCTCGAACCCCAGGCTGGCGTACAGGCCGCGCGCCGCCTCCATCTCATCCAGCGTATCGAGCAGCACGGCCGAATACCCGGCCACCAACGCGCGGTCGATCAGGTCTAGCGCCAGCAGCCGGCCCAGTCCGAAGCGGCGAAACACCGGCCGCACGAAGAGCCGTTTCATTTCACAGGCATTGGCGTCATCGGCGTCGGGCAGGTTGCGAAAACCGCCGCAGCCGGCCACCGCGCCGTCGATCAGGGCCAGCAGGATCACGCCGGTCGGCGGCGCATAAGCCCCTGGCAGGTCGGCCAGTTCGGCCTCGAAATGCTGGAAATCAAGGCTGACATCCAAGCTGGCTTGATAGTCACGGAGGATTTCATGCGTCGCCTGCCACTCTTGCGCACTCGACGGGATGATGAGGGTGATCTCGGGGCTGGCCATGCCGGAGTTTACTCAGATCAAGGCGAGTCGAGCCCGGCCAGCCAATAGACTGCCGCCGCGCAACAGCCCAGCAAGGCCAAAGCCAGCAATCGCGATGCCAGATCGTCGCGCACCGGTTGCACCTCGGCGGGCAAGACCTTGTCGCCCTTGACCATCGCGCCGATCAATGGATGCCCCTGGACAAATTGCTTGAAGACAACGGCCAGGATATGTAAGCCAATCAAGGCAAACAAAGCCCATTGACCATAGTCCTTGTGGTACGCGGTCCAGTACTGACTGACCTCGCTCGAAACGAACCGGAGCAGGGGGCCGCTTGCAGCAATCTCGTCATCAGCAACCAGCCCCGAACCCACCTGCAGCAGCAAGCAGGCCAGCATCAGCAGCACTGACAAGGCCCCCAGCGGGTTATGCCCGACCTCGAAATGATCGGCAGGCCGAGCGCAACCGCGCAGATAGCGCCAAACCTGAGTCGGGCGGTAAATAAAGCTGCTGAAACGCGACCAGCGTCCGCCAAGGAAGCCCCACAGCAAACGAAAGGCAATCAGGGCCAGCATGGCGCAGCCCAGCCGTATATGCCAGACCATCGCATTGCCGCCCAGCTTGGCGCTGAGCACCGCGCCGGCAAAGCACAGCACCAGCAGCCCATGGAACAAGCGTGTCGGCAAATCCCAGACACGCACCCACCTCAACAATTCACGCACCATCTCGACTCCTTCGCGGCAACGATAACCCATATCCAGGGGTGATCTGCACACACTCGCGTTGAGCTGTGCAGAGCAAGCCTTGCGCCTTTTCTCTACACTGCCCGCAAGCCTCGGCATTCGATCGATGGTGAACTCAACTGCAAGGATGATGAAATGAAGAGATCCCTGATTGCGCTGCTCAGCTTGGCTGGGCTTGTCGCTGCGCTGCCCGCTACGGCGCAATTCCGCAAAGCCGAAGATGCAATCGAATACCGTCAGTCGGCCTTCATACTGATCAGCAATCATTTCGGCCGGGTCGCGGCGATGGCGCAAGGCAAAGTTCCATTTGATGCGAAGCTCGCGGCAGAAAATGCTGCCATCTTGAATACGCTGGCAAGTCTGCCATTCAGCGCTTTCGGCGAGGACACCGACAAGGGCAAACCCAATCGCGCCAAAGCCGAGATCTGGCAGGAAGCGCCGAAGTTCAAGGCAGCGGCTGAGAAGATGATTGGCGAAGTCAGCAAACTCGATGTCGCGGCCAAGTCCGGCAATCTGGAGCAGATCAAGTCCGCGGTCGGTGCAGTGGGTCAGAGCTGCAAAGCTTGTCACGACAACTTCCGCGCTGAGCGAAAGTAGGCATGTTCAGTGGATCGGCATGCGTTTGCCGATCCAGACGGTGGCGATGACTGCCAGCACAAAAGCCACCGTCAAGGCATCCAGTTTTTCACCCAGCAAGGGCACTGCAACCAGCATCGAGAAAAATGGTTGGAGTAACTGCACCTGGCTGACACGCACCGTGCCACCGATCGCGAGCGCGCGGTACCAGGCAAAGAATCCCAGCCACATCGAAAATATCGACACATAGGCGAAACCGCCCCATGCCGCCAGACTCACCGGCTGTTGCGGCAAGGTCAGCAAGGCGAGCGGCGCCGTCAGCGGCAGACTCAGCACCAGCACCCAGCAGATCACCTTTTCTGCGCTCATTGCCAAGGTCAACTGCGCGCCGCTGACATAGCCGGACGATGAGCTGATGATGGCCAGCAGCAAGAGACCATCTGCCGCTTGAAAACCGTTGGCCCCACGCGACCAGGCGAAACCAAGCACCAAGGCCACGCCGAGCGCTGAGCAAGCCCAGAACCCGGCCGATGGGCGCTGGCGCAGCCACAAGGCAGCGATCGCCGCAGTCGCCAGAGGCTGCACGCCCGAAATCACCGCGGCGTGAACCGCATCGACCTGACGCATAGCGAGTCCAAGGAAGATCGGCCAGCCGAAAACGATGCCCAAGGCAGTCAGGCCCAAACTCTGCAACTGCCGGCGCGTCGGCAAGGTGGCGCCGGTCAAGCGAAGGTAAGCCATTGACAGCAGGCCGGCCAGCGCCGCCCGGCCCATCGCGACGAAGGCTGGATCGAGCTGTGGCTGATCCTGTGTGCCTCCGGCAAGCCTTGTCATCGGGATGGTGATGGCAAAAATCAGCACCCCGAGAACACCCAAGGCCAGCCCTCGCGACTGATCGGACCAACGCGGCCAGGCCCCAGTCAGCACCCGGCCCGCCTCATCGGGCTTCGAGTTGTTCCCAGCGCTCCATGGAGGCCAGCAACTCGACCTCGATCTCGCTGGCGCGCGCCGTCACTTCGGCAATCTTTGCAGCGCCCTTGGCGTAAAGTTCGACGCCATTGAGCAGCGCGTTGATCTGCAAGCTCTCGGCTTCCAGTTCAGCCACCTTGGCGGGCAAATCCTTGAGCTCGCGCTGCTCCTTGAAGCTGAGCTTGCGCACCTTGGGGGCCAACGGCAATTCGGCTGGCGCAGGCGGCGCAGCGACCGGCATTGCCGCTGACGCGGGCT
>CANFIC010000176.1 GCA_947446685.1 Burkholderiales bacterium | reverse complement strand
TGGATATAACGCGCCGCGCCCCTGAAGCCGAGCATCGGATTTTCCTCGACCGGCTCGAAATCGCGCCCGCCCAGCAGCGCGGCGTATTCGTTGCTTTTGAAGTCGGACAGCCGAACGATCACCGGCCTCGGGTGAAACGCTGCGGCGATGGTGCCGACGCCTTCGGCCAGCCTTTCGATGAAAAAGCTGGCGCCATCGGCATAGCCGGCAAAGGCCGCCTGGACCTTGTCGCGCACCGCGGCGTCGATGATCCGCTCCGGGTGCAGCAGCGCCATCGGATGCACCTTGATGTGCTCGTTGATGATGAATTCCATCCTCGCCAGGCCGACGCCGTCGCAGGGCAGCAGCGAAGTCTTGAAGGCCAGTTCGGGGTTGCCCAGGTTGACCATCACCGCGGTCGACGGATGCTTGAACCCGCTCAGGTCGCTGCGGTCGACGCGGAAACGCAGCAGACCGGCATAGACACGGCCGATGTCGCCTTCGGCGCATGAGACGGTGACCGACTCACCGTCCTGCAGCAACTCGCTCGCACCCTGCGCCCCGACGACGGCCGGGATGCCCAACTCGCGCGCGACGATCGCCGCATGGCAGGTACGCCCACCGCGGTTGGTGACGATGGCCGCGGCGGTTTTCATCACCGGCTCCCAGTCGGGCGTGGTGGTGTCGGCAACCAGCACTTCGCCGGGCTGGAACAGGTGCAACTGGCTGGCGTTGGCAATGCGCCGCACCTTGCCAGCCGCGATCCGCTCGCCGACCGAGCGCCCATGCACCCGCACCGTCGAAGTCTGTTCCAGCACGAATTCCTCAATCAGGTTGACCTGGCGCTGCGAGGCCGAAGTTTCGGGCCGCGCCTGGACGATGAAGATCTTGCCGTCGGGCCCATCCTTGGCCCATTCGATGTCCATCGGTCGCCAGACCCCCGCCAGCGCGGTGTAATGGTCTTCGATCTTGATCGCCGCATCGGCGAGCTCCAGCACATCAGCGTCACTGAGGCAAAAGCGCGCCCGGTCTTCGGCCGGGGTCGGCTGGTTGATGACCGCCTCGCGCGTACGGCCGCCGCTGTAGACCATGCGGATCTGCTTGCGGCCCAGCCGCCGGCGCAAGACGCAGCGGTAGCCGGCTTTGAAAGTGGGCTTGTGCACATAGAACTCATCCGGGTCGACGCTGCCCTGCACGACGTTTTCGCCCAGTCCCCAGGCAGCGGTGATGAAGGCCACATCGGGGTGACCTGACTCGGTGTCGAGCGTGAACAGCACGCCGCTGGCGGCCTGATCGCTGCGCACCATCTGCATCACCGCCACCGACAGATAGACCTTGAAATGGTCGAAACCCTGGTCGATGCGGTAGGAGATCGCGCGGTCGGTGAATAGCGATGCCTGGCAGCGCTTGACGGCGTCGATCAACATCTGTTCGCCGCGGATATTCAGATAGGTGTCATGCTGGCCGGCAAAGCTGGCGCCGGGCAGATCTTCGGCGGTGGCCGAACTGCGCACGGCCACGCTCAAGCCCGGGCCGACCTGGGCCAGCAAATCGCGCCAGCCCTGGCGGATGCCGGCTTCCACCGCAGACGGCATCGCTGCGGCATAGACGATCTCGCGCGCCTGCAAGCCGGCCTGGGCGAGTGAATCGATGTCGCGCTTGTCGAGTCGGTCGAGCAGTTGATGCAAGGGCCCCCAAGCCTCGGCCGCGTCGAGCGCTTCGCGGTAGGCGCTGGCGGTGATCGCGAAGCCGTCGGGAATGCGCACCCCCAGCGGCTGCAATTGCTGGAACATCTCGCCCAGCGAGGCGTTTTTGCCCCCGACCAGCGGCAGGTCGGCCATCGAGATTCCGCCGAACCAGCGGATGTATTTTGAGTCGTTCATCGAGGGCGCTCCGTTTTTTGAAGGGTGTGGGTGGGAAATGCTCGGGTGGGGCATCGCGTGGTGCCTTGATGCGGCTCAAGCTCGTTGTGGAGTCGGGGCCCAAAAATCGCGGACAACTCGGCGCAGGAGGGCAAGATGTTGCAAATCCGGTTTCACGGCAGGGGCGGGCAAGGCGTGGTGACTGCGGCCGAAATGCTGTCGGTCGCAGCGTTTGAGCAAGGCCGCCATGCGCAGGCATTTCCAAGCTTCGGCTCCGAACGCACCGGTGCGCCGGTGGTGGCTTTTTGCCGCATCGCCGACAGTGAAATCCGCTTGCGCGAGCCGATCGTCGCGCCCGATGTGCTGATCGTTCAGGACCCAACACTGCTGCACCAGGTCGATGTGTTCCAGGGCTTGCAGGCCGACGGCTATGTGCTGATCAACAGCCGGCGCGATTTTCATGCCCTGGGTCTGAGCGAGATTGAACTGCGCTTTCGCGCTGACCGCTTGATGACGGTGCCGGCGACCGAAATCGCGCTGAAGCATCTTGGCCGACCCTTGCCCAATGCGGTGATGCTGGGCGGATTTGCCGCGCTTTCAGGCTTGATCACGCTGGACGCCTTGGCCCACGCGATCGGCCAGAAGTTCAAGGGCAAGGTGGCCGATGGCAATGTCGCCGCCGCCTCAGAGGCTTTTCTGTTCGTGTCCAGGCAGATGCAGGAGTTGACTGATGTTGAAGCAAACTGAAGGGTCCCGCGCCGTGGCCGAGGCGGTGGCCTTGAGCCGGCCCGAGGTGATCTGCGCATACCCGATTTCGCCGCAGACCCATATCGTCGAGGGCCTCGGTGAAATGGTGAAAAGCGGCGCGCTGGCGCCCTGCGAGTTCATCAACGTAGAGAGCGAGTTCGCGGCGATGAGCGTGGCGATCGGCGCTTCGGCTGCCGGCGCGCGCACCTACACCGCAACCGCCAGCCAGGGCTTGCTGTTCATGGCCGAGGCGGTCTACAACGCTTCAGGCCTGGGTCTGCCGATCGTGATGACGGTGGCCAACCGCGCGATCGGCGCGCCGATCAACATCTGGAACGACCATAGCGATTCGATGAGCCAGCGCGATTGCGGCTGGATCCAGCTCTTCGCCGAGAGCAACCAGGAGGCTCTCGACCTGCATATCCAGGCGTTCAAGCTGGCCGAGGAACTGTCGATGCCGGTGATGGTCTGCATGGACGGTTTCATCCTCACCCATGCTTACGAGCGGGTGGATATTCCGCGCCAGGCCGAGGTCGATGCCTTCTTGCCGCCCTATGAGCCGCGGCAGTTGCTCGACCCGCTGGAGCCGGTCTCGATCGGCGCGATGGTCGGCCCCGAAGCCTTCATGGAAGTGCGCTATCTGGCCCATGCGAAACAGCTGACTGCGCTGGAGCGGATCCCGCATATCGCGGCTGAATTCGAGGCCCGCTTCGGACGCCAATCGGGTGGACTGGTGCGACCTTATCGCTGCGAAGATGCCGAGACGATCGTCGTGGCGCTGGGCTCGGTGCTCGGTACCTTGAAGGACACGATTGACGAGTTGCGTGCCGACGGCGTCCTCATCGGTGTGCTCGGCATCCAGTCGTTTCGACCGTTCCCGATCGCGGCGGTGCGCGCCGCGCTGCAGGCAGCCAAACGGGTGGTGGTGCTGGAAAAGAGTTTTTCAGTCGGTCTGGGCGGCGTCTTGTCGAATGATGTGCGGCTGGCGCTGCACCGCCTGGGCCAGTTGGGCTATACCGTGATTGCCGGTCTGGGTGGGCGCGCGATCACCAAGTCCTCGCTGCACCGCACGCTGCGCGAAGCGATTGCCGACAAGCTCGAACCGCTGACCTTCATGGATCTCGACTGGCGCATCGTCAATCGCCAACTGGAGCGTGAAGCGCTGATTCGCCGCAGCGGCCCGATTGCCGAAAACCTGCTGCGCGATGTCGGCATGGTGGCCTCCAAAGTCAGTTGATCCGGGCGCGCTTGCTTTCACCAGAATCCTGGGCAAGCGCAAAACCGGTATCCGCAACAACGCCAATCAGCGAAGGGAACCCGAGCGATGTCGCAACAACAAGTCAAGTTTTACCAGACCGGTACTTTCACCGTTGGCAACCGGCTGCTGGCGCCCGAGCAGCGCAGCGTGCAGGCCTCGGTGGAGCGAAGCAATTCGCTGAATTCGGGCCACCGCGCCTGCCAGGGTTGCGGCGAGGCGCTGGGTGCGCGCTATGCGGTGGATGCGGCAATGCGCGCCACCCAGGGGCAGTTGATCGCCGCCAACGCCACCGGCTGTCTGGAGGTGTTTTCGACGCCTTACCCCGAGACTTCCTGGCAGCTGCCCTGGATCCATTCGCTGTTCGGTAATGCCGCGGCGGTGGGCACCGGCATCGCGGCGGCGCTGAAGATCAAGGCGGTCAAAGCGGGCCTGGCCGCGAGCCAGGTGCGGGTGATTGCACAGGGCGGCGATGGCGGCACGACCGACATCGGTTTCGGTTGCCTTTCGGGCATGTTCGAGCGAAACGACGATGTGCTCTACATCTGCTATGACAACGAGGCTTATATGAACACCGGCGTGCAGCGCAGTTCGGCCACACCGCCGGGCGCGCGTACGGCCACGACGATGGCAGTCGGGTCGGAGCCGGGGGCCGAGTTCGGCCGTGGCAAGAATCTCCCGCAGATCGCGATGGCGCATGAAATCCCCTATGTCGCCACCGCCACGGTGGCTGATCTGCATGACCTGGAAGCCAAGGTCGAAAAAGCCATGAGCTTGCACGGCGCGCGCTATCTGCATGTCCTCGTGCCTTGCCCGCTGGGCTGGGGTTCGGCCAGCCACGACACCATCAAGCTGGCCAGGCTGGCGCGCGAGACCGGCATTTTTCCGGTGTTCGAGGCCGAGCATGGCGAAGTCACCCAGGTCACAAGGATCCGCCGGCAGTTGCCGGTCGAGGAATACCTGAAGCCGCAAAAACGCTTTGCCCATTTGTTCGGCGCCAAGCCACAAGCCGGCATGCTGGCCAGAATCCAGGCCGACGCCGACCGAAATATCCGCCGCTTCAAGCTGCTCGACTTGCCAGAGGAACAATGAGATGGACAAGCCTTTCGCCATCACGCTCGACCCCGGATCTTCGCTGGCCAACAAGACCGGCACCTGGCGCACCGAGCGCCCGGTTTATGTCGATCGCCTGCCGCCCTGCAATGCGCAATGCCCGGCCGGCGAAGACATCCAGGGCTGGTTGTTCTACGCCGAATCGGGTGACTATGAAACCGCCTGGCGCCACCTGACGCGCGACAACCCCTTCCCCGCCATCATGGGGCGGGTCTGCTATCACAGCTGCGAAGGCGCTTGCAACCGCGCCAAGCTCGACGCTGCAGTCGGCATCAATTCGGTCGAGCGCTTTCTGGGTGACCAGGCGCTTGAACGCGGCTGGGCGTTTGATGCCCCACCGGCCGCTACCGACCGCCATGTGCTGATCGTCGGCGCCGGCCCTTCAGGCATGTCGGCGGCCTATCAGTTGCGCCGTCTGGGTCACGCCGTCACCGTGCTCGAGGCCGGCCCGCTGCTCGGCGGCATGATGCGCTTTGGCATACCCAAATACCGGCTGCCGCGTGCGGTGCTGGATGCGGAGATGCAGCGCATCGTCGCGATGGGTGTGACGGTGCAGTTGAATACCAAGGTCTTCGATCTGGCCAGGACGATGAAGGAAGGCGGCTACGACGCGGCCTTCCTGGCAGTTGGCGCGCATATTGCCAAGCGCACCTATATTCCCGCCAAGGATTCCTCGCGCATCCTCGACGCGGTGGCCGTATTGCGATCGATGGAGGGTGCCGATGGTGCGGAGCAGCCGATGCTGGGCCGGCGCGTGGTGGTTTATGGCGGCGGCAACACGGCGCTCGACGTCGCGCGCACGGCCAAACGGCTCGGCGCTACCGAAGCGATCATCGTCTACCGCCGTACCCGCGAAAAAATGCCGGCGCATGATTTCGAGGTCGAGGAAGCGCTGCAGGAAGGCGTGCTGGTCAAGTGGCTGTCGACCATCAAGGCGGCCGGCGACGGTGCGCTGACGATCGAGAAGATGGTGCTCGATGGCCAGGGTCTGCCGCAGCCGACCGGCGAATTCGAAACGCTGGAGGCCGATTCGCTGATCCTGGCACTCGGCCAGGATGTGGATCTGTCCTTGCTCGACGATGTGCCCGGGCTGACGCTGAAAGACGGCGTCGTGCAGGTTGACCCGGCGACGATGATGACCGGCCATCCGGGTCTTTTTGCCGGCGGCGACATGGTGCCGGCCGAACGCAATGTCACCGTCGCCGTAGGCCATGGCAAGAAGGCCGCGCGCCATATCGACGCTTGGCTGCGCGGCGCGAAGGTCGAAGCTGCAGCCAAGCATGGTGCAGCCACCTTCGAGCGGCTGAACCCTTGGTACTACAGCGACGCGCCCAAGACCCTGCAGCCCCAGCTTGACATCGCCCGCCGCACCAGCAGCTTTGACGAGGTGCAGGGCGGCCTGAGCGCAGACAACGCCTTGTTCGAAGCTCGCCGCTGCCTGAGTTGCGGCAATTGCTTTGAATGCGACAACTGCTACGGCGTTTGCCCCGACAACGCGGTCATCAAGCTCGGCCCCGGGAAGGGCTACGAGTTCAACTACGACTACTGCAAGGGCTGTGGGGTCTGTGTCGCCGAATGCCCGAGCGGATCGATTGATATGCGGCCTGAAGAGGTCTGACTTGCTTCGTTTTACCGATCTTTACCCATGGCAGCCCGACAACTGCGCCGGCTTGGCGTAGCATTGAGGCTGCTGCGCAATGGCGTGGCCAGGACAGATTGGGAGATTGCAAATGACAAGCAAATTCATGCAAAAGACCGCCGTCGCCAGCTTGCTGTGCGCCGCTGCGGTATCGGCACTTGCGACCGAATATGGCACCGTGGTGTCGGTCATTCCGGTGGTTGGCGCAGTGCCCGTGCAGCAGCGCCAATGCACCGAAGAACAAGTCAGCTATCAGCAGCCCAATAGCGGCGCGGGCGCTTTGATCGGTGCGATTGCAGGTGCGGCGATCGGCAGCAATATGGGTTCCGGCGCAGGCCGAGCCGCCGCGACCGGCCTGGGCATGGTGGCCGGTTCGGTGATCGGTGACCGGGCCGAGGCCAACGGCAACCCGCCGGCAACTTCGCTGGTGCAGCGCTGCCGCGTGATCGTGCGCTACGAAAACCGCAATATCGGCTATGACGTGGCCTATGACTACCAGGGCGTGCGCCGCGTGGCCAGGATGGCGCAGGATCCGGGCGACCGGATTGCGCTCGAAACCAATGTGACCGCCAGCGGCGCGATGCCGCAGGGCCGGATGGCAGCACCGCCGCCCGTCGATAGCTACTATGAGCAGCAGCCCCCAACGGTTTACCGGGAGGCTCTGCCGCCCGCCGTGGTCTATGTCCAGCCGCCGGCCTATTACGGGCCGCCGGCTTACATGAATCCCTGGCCTTATGTGGGCGGCACCATCATCTTCGGTGGCGGAGGCCGCAGACACCGGTGGTAAGTCCGGCACGCGCCGCGCCTAAAATGCTCATCCTTACCCCAGGGGATTCGAGATGAGCATCAAGAGCGACAAATGGATCAGGCGCATGGCCGAGCAGCAGGGCATGATCGAGCCCTTCGAGCCGGGGCAGGTCCGCCTCAATGCAGCCGGCGAAAAGATCGTCAGCTACGGCACCTCCAGCTATGGCTATGACATCCGTTGCGCGCCTGAGTTCAAGGTGTTCACCAATGTCTACAGCTCGATCGTCGACCCCAAGAATTTCGACGAGAAGAGTTTTGTCGACATGGAAGGCGACTTCTGCATCATCCCGCCCAACAGCTTCGCGCTGGCCCGGACGATTGAGTATTTCCGCATCCCGCGCAATGTGCTGACGATCTGCCTGGGCAAGAGCACTTATGCGCGCTGCGGCATCATCGTCAACGT
>CANFIC010000175.1 GCA_947446685.1 Burkholderiales bacterium | reverse complement strand
GCAGGCTGAATTCAAGTTCGACCAGGCGACGCCCGCGCCTGACTTCAGCCAGAGCGAAGCCAGCGGGCAATTTCGACTGCAGCAACTCGGTCAGCATGCGCTGGATCATCCTCGGCAGCCGCTGCGCTTCGCTGTCGGCGCCGGCCAGCTTTTGCGGCCGGCTGCGCAGGGCGGTGGTGATCGCGTCGGGCCTGCTTGTTGGATCGCTGATGTCAATCCGTTCGATGACATCGTGCAGGCATTCGCCAGCGACCGGGCCGCGCGGAAAGTCGAGGATGTCGTCGTCTTCGCGTTCTGTCTTCACTTTGGTCACGCTCGCCTCGCTCGGCTCAGCTTCGGCCACATGCAGGTCATGGTCGACCGCAGCGCCTTCGTGGCTGGCGCCATGGGCCAGGCTGCTGTAGCTGCCGATTCGCCAGCCGCCCGGGATATGCGCCGGCGCGGCCAGCGCTGCCAAGGTTTCTGCGGCAGGTCCGAGCGGCTGGAACGGATTTGGCGCCAGCTGCGGCAGCATTGCCAGGTTCACTTGCGGTTGGTTGGCGCCGGCAAATGCCTGCCATGCCGCGGCAATTTGCTGTGGATCGAGCTTTTTGTCGTTCAGCCATTCCTGCGGACCATGGCCCTGGCCGGCGACCAGCCAGTTCAGGAGGCTGCGATTGCTTTCGCCGGTCGAGCCAGGCTTGCCGTCCTTGCCGGCCCGGCCGCTGTAGGAGCCGACGACAAGGTAGCAGCGCTGCACGGCGCGGGTCAGGGCCACATAGACCAAGCGCAGGTTTTCGGCGGCGCGGCTGAGCTTGATCTTGTCCTTGATTACGCCATCCTCGGCCTTGTCGATTTCATCGCTGTGGCGCAAGTCGATCACCGGCAAATCTTCCTCGTGATATTCGCGGCCTTCCGGGCCGGCTGCTGACCCGCCCGGGTGCCCATCCCACAAGAAGGGGCAGAACACGACCGGATATTCGAGCCCTTTGGCGCGGTGGATGGTGATGATCTGTACCAGGTTGCGGTCGGACTCCAGGCGCAGTTGGGTCGCATCGTCGCGGCTGTCCAGCTTGCGCTGGGCCTGCAGCCAACGCAGCAAGGCCTCGGGGCCGGCCTGCTGTGCGCCGGCTTCGTGCAGGCATTCGGACAGATGCAGCAGATTGGTCAGCCGCCGCTCGCCGTCGGGGCGGCCCAGCAGGCGTTCGCTGACCGCTTCCTGGTTCATCAGGCGGCGCAGCATCACGCCGATGCCGCGTTGCAGCCAGGTCTCGCGGTAGCCGACGAAGCGGGTGACCCACTCGAGCAGACTGGCCTCGTCGGCCGAGATCGACAGGATCGCCGCTGCATCCCGGCCCATCAGGTCGGTCGACAGCGCAGCGCGCAGCAAACCTTCGCGTGTCGGCTCCAGGATCGCTGCCAGCAAGCGCGTCATTTCTTCGGCATCCGGGCTGGCGTAAATACCGGCCTGTGACAGCTCGACGCTGGCGATATTCAAGTCGGCCAAGGCGCGCCGCATCTGGCTGCCTTGCGAATGGCTGCGCACCAGCACGGCGATGTCGCCGGCGCTCAGCGGCTTGGCCCCCAGATTGATCTGCCCTTGTTGCGCAGCGCCGATCAAACGGGAGATTTCACCTGCGCAGGCCCGGGCTGAGGCCAGCAGCGCGAGCTTTTTCGGCAGCGGCAAATCATCTTCATCGCAGGGCAAGGTCCAGAGTTGCAGCGCCGAGCGCGGCTGCAAGGCGCTCGTCTCGTCGCGCAAGGTCTTGCGCTGCTTGCTGCCATAGCCGACCGGCTGGAAGCCCAGCCCGGCTTGCATGAAGGCGTTCGGGTTGCCGCTGAACAAGTTGTTCAGCGCATCGAGCAAAGGCTGGGTCGAGCGCTGGTTCTGGCTCAGCGTGTATTGCGCAGTCGCGTTGTTGCGCGCCTTCAGATAGGTCGGCAGGTCGGCATTTCGAAAGCTGTAAATCGCCTGCTTCGGGTCACCGACGAGGAACAAGGGGCTGTCCGCGCCGCCGTAGATGCGATCGAAAATCGCGAATTGCAGCGGGTCGGTGTCCTGGAACTCGTCGATCAAGGCGGCCGGAAAACGCGCCCGCAAGGCCTCTGCGAGCCAGGGCGAACTGCCAAGCCGCTGATGCAGATTGAACAGCATGTCGTCGAAGGCGATGACGCGGCGCTCGCGCTTGGCCTGGCGCAGCGCCGCCGGCGCTTTGGTCAGCAGATCGCGCAGCAGCCGCATGCGCGCCATCGCCAGCCCCGAATCGGTCGCCTCGCGCAGGGCCAGCCAGCGCTCAGCCAAGTCGAAGAAAGCATGTGACTGGACTTCGGCTTTGCCTTTGTTCGGTTTTAATTTGGCGCGGCTGAACAGATCGAGTTTTTCGAGTTCGGTCGCCGCCAGCGCATCGCTGCTGATGAACGCCTGGTCCCAGTTGGTAGCGGCTTTTGCGATCGTTTCGGTCTTGTAGCTGGTGCCGTTCAGACGCGGCAGCGCCTCGGTGACGCAGGCCAGGATTTCGCTGCGCTGCTGCAGCCAACAGGCTTGCGCGTCAGCATGGGCAGCGCTGAGCTCGGCTATGTCGCCCAACTGCTGCTCGATGTCTGTCGGCCAGATCACCTTCGACATGGGTTTGCTCTGCTGGCGCTTGAGCAGCTCGGCATAGTATTCAGGCGAATTGCGGCCTTTCATCAAATGGCTGGCCAGCGCTGGCGGCAACTTCCCGCCGGCGATGCGGCAGCGCCAGAAATCGTGCACGATTTCGAGCCGCAGATCGCTGTCGTCGCTGAGCAATTCCAGCGTCATCGGCATGCCGGCAGTAAACGGCGTGTCGCCCAGCGCGCGCTGGCAAAAGCCGTGGATGGTGAAGATCGACGCTTCGTCGAAGGTCTGCAAGGCGAGGTCCAGCAGCCGCTCCATCGCCAGGTCTTCCAGCTGATGCTGCTGGCGCAGCGAATCGAGCAGCGCATCGACGAAGGGGTCGGGGCTGGCAGGCCCCGAGCGCAGCCTGGCCAGCGTCTCTGCGATGCGGCTGCGGATACGTTCGCGCAGCTCGGCCGTGGCGGCATTGGTGAAAGTGACGACGAGGATCTGCTGCACCTGCAGCCCACGCTCGAGCAGCAGCCGCATATAAAGGCCGCAGATGTTCCAGGTCTTGCCGGTCCCGGCCGAGGCCTCGATCAGGCTGATGCCGTCAAGCGGACAGTTGAAGAGGTCGAGCGGCACGGCCTTCATCAATGGGCCCCCGCAGTATCGATATGTTCCATCAACGGGCCGTAGACCAGCTCGGTCAATCTGAAGAACTCCTGGTCGAGCGGTTCATCAATGCCGCGCAAGGCGAGCCGGTAGCCGGCATCAGCGCCTTCGGCAAAGGGTGTTCTCTTGTCAACGCGCCAGGTCTTCTGCGCCGCCGAGACCAGGCCATTCTTTTCAAGATAGGCCCAGGCCGATTTGGGGAAAAAATGCACCGGCTCGCTCAGGCCCTGGCGGTAGATGCCGAGCAGGGCAGCCAGCAATTCGAGCGGCTGCTCGGCTGGCTTGAACGACAGCGTGCCGTCGATGCTCAGCCAATGCGAACAAGGCCTCGCATCCGGCGGCGGCATGGCGCAAAGCGCCAGGTGGTTCAACCAGGCTCCCAGGAGGTCGACCCCGCGCTGCTTGTCGTAGCGCGAGCGCAGTAGCCCGGCCGGGCGCAGGTCGGCAAAAGAAGCCTGCAATTGCCAGGGCTCGCCAGATAGATCGAATTCGATCGCGATCTGGTGCGGGGGCAGACATTCTTCGGCCGTGGCCGCACGAACTTGCTCGGCGAATGCAGTCAGCGCAGTCAGTTCAAGCTCAAGCTTGCGCGCGCCGATGGCGCCGCTGGGCAGCTCGTTGCCGGCCAGCGCGAGTTGCCTGACGGCATCTGCCGAGACGCCTTGCAGCAGCAATGGCAGCAAACGGCGGGCCAGTGCATTGGTGGCAGGCTTGTCGGCAAGAAAGGGTTCCTCGTCGAGCAACTCGTCTTCCTCGCGCTGCAACTGGATGCCGAGCCGGCGCCGCAGCAGATAGCGGCAGGGGTTGCGGAAGAACTCGATCAATTGCTCCAGCGAGACCTGGCGCCACTCGGGGCCAGGAGCGGGCAGCGGCTGATTGAAAAAACGCGGCAAATGCTCGGGCACCCGATCGTCATCGTCGCTCTCATCGCCGTCATCAACAGCATCGAGCAAGGGCGTGATTTCCACAGCAGGGCTTTGCAAGCTGCGCCGCAAGGCCTCGCCGAGCTCGCGGTTGTAGCTGCGCAGACGCGGCTCCTTGCCATCGCTGAAGCAATCGATCGCGAACGGCTGCAGCGGATGTTCGACCAGCAGCCGCTGTCTGGCCAGATCCAGCGATCCGGGCGTTCCATCGGCAATCGCCGGCAACAAGGTTTCGAGCAGTTCAGAGACCAGCACCGAGGCCGGCTGCAACGAGTTGTCGCGTACGCTGCGGCCGCAGTAGCTGAGGTAGAGGCTGCGGCGTGCGGCCAACAGCAGATCGAGAAACAGATTGCGTTCGTCATTGCGGCGTTGGCGGTCGCCGCGGCGCACTTGCAGCGCCATCAGGTCGAATTCGGCCGGGCGCAGCGAGGTCGGAAAACTGCCGTCGTTCAGCCCGATCGCGCAGATCACCTCGAAGGGCAGGTTGCGCAAGCTGCTCATCGACGAAAAAGTGACATTGCCGCTGGGCACGCCGCCGCGCGCCGGATCGTCGAGCAGTTGTGCCAGCGCCTTGTGCACCAGCGCCAGCGGCAGCGCTTGCGTGACCCCGCCGCCCTGCATCTGCTCAGTCAATTCGCGGATCGTCTGCTGCAACTCGCGCAGATCGTCGAGTTCTTCCCTGGTCGCTTCAGTAAAGCTCGCCAAGGTTTCGAGCAGCAGCTCAGCCCAGGCCGCTGGCAACTGTGGCTGGGCCAGCTTTTGGTGCAAATGCTGCAGGCGGTCGACAAAACGCCAGAACGAACCGAGCGGCAGCGCGGCCGAACCTTCGGCCTGACCGGCCGGCAGCAATTGTGCAAAAGGCTCATCGACCTGATCCGGCAAAGCGTAGCCGAGGAACAAACGGTCCAGCCCGTCGGCCAAGGTATGCGCGGGGTCGGCTGGCACGCCGAAAGTGGCGCGGTGCTTGGCGTCGAGCGCCCAGCGCATGCCCGAGGCGGTGATCCAGTCGCGCAACTGCTGCAAGCTGTCGTCATCGAACTGGAAGCGCCGTGCGACGCAGGCCTTTTGCAGCAGACCGAACAAGGCGCTCGCCGCGAAGCGCGAACCGGCCAGGTCGAGGATGGCCAGCAGCGCCTGGGCATGGCTGTTGGCGCTGCTGCGGGCGCGGCCGGTGATCGTGTAAGGGATGTAACGGTCTTTCGGCGCGGTGCCGAAAATCGCTTCGATCAAGGGCGCTGCGGCTTCGAGGTCAGGCATGACGACCAGAATTTGCGCCGGCGCCAGCTTGCGGCCAGCGTCAGCCACTTGAGCAAACAAGCCCAGCAGATGGTCCTGCAGCACCTCGAGTTCGCGCGTCAGCGAATGGCAGCAATGGACTTCAAAGCTGCGATCTTGCGTGTCAAGTTGTACCGATCCGGCTTGCAGATCAGTCAGATTGAGGATTGCGTTCTGCAGGCTGGCCAGCAAGGAGTCGGCCGGATTCTCCGCGAAGCCGCTGTCGTCCTCGGCCGCCTCGCCGCATTGATCGACCAGCAGGTCGACATGCGACTGGGTCTGTTTGCCCCACGAAGCCAGCAGCCGCGAGCCTTCTTCATGGTTCTGATCTTGCCCGCGTGCAGCCAGATGGCTCAGGCGCCGGCGGTCGATGACCTCGAACCAATATTCGCGACAGGGGTTGATCACATAAATCTGCAGATCGACGACGCGGCCAAGTTGCTGCAGCAACTCGATATGCAGCGGCGGCATCGCCGGCAAACAAAAGATATGGGCGCTGGCCGGCAGGCCGGCAGCCAATGCGCCTGCCGGGTCGAGTTGCTCGAGCTTGGCGATGAAACGGCGGCTTTGCTGCAAAGCGTCGAGCTTTAGCTCGTTGCTGATCCGCCGCCACAGCGCCGCCTGCCAGCCTTCATCGGCCAGCGCAGTCTCGGCCTGGCTGCCGAGCTTGGCGGCAAGCTTTTGACCCCAGTCGGCCAGCCATTCAGGGCGGTAGGTGACATATTGGTCGAGCAAAGCGGCGACGCTGCCAGCCAGCTCGAAGCGCATCACCGCATCGGCTTGACCCAGCCAGACCGCCAAGCGCGGATGCAGGGCAACAAATGCCGGGTCGCTGAAGGCGCTGTCAACCCGCCAGGCCAGCACCGGCGGTGCCAGCGGCGACTTGTCGGCCACATCGGGCAGTAACCGGGCCATCTGCTGCCACAGCCATTGGGCCAGGTAATCGAACTGCACATTGGCGCAGATGCCGCGCTGTTCGGCCAGGCTTAGGGTCAGCGAGCGCCGCACCGCAGCGCTGGGCACGATGATCTGGTCAGGCGCAAAAACGTTGCCGCGCGCCTGCGCCAACTGGCCCACCAGCAGGTCGGTCAGCAATTCGTAGCGGTTGGAAAAATGGATTTTCAGCATGGCGGCGCTGCTAGTGTGCCCGGTAACTTGAATGATTCAGCCAAGTCTGAGGCATCACCAGCTCAAATGCTGAGCTATCCCCCGGGCAAGCCCGGGTTTTCATCATCGCTGCCGCTGCCGAAATCGCCCATCCGGGCAAGCCGGCTAAACGACGGTCATCGCCGGGTAGTCGGTGTAGCCCTTGGCATCGCCGCCGTAAAAGCTCGACCGATCATAGGCATTGAGTGCGGCATTGAGTTCGAAGCGCTGCGGCAGGTCCGGATTGGAGATGAAGAGCCGGCCAAAGGCCACGGCGTCAGCGTCTCCGGCTTGCAGAGTCGCTTCAGCGAGTTCGCGGTCATAACCGCCAGCCATCAAGACCTTGCCAGCGAACAGCTTGCCAAACAAGGCCGCCGTGCTCGGTACATCGACGGCCACGCTGTCATTGCCACCGGCCATCGTCGCGCGCGGCTCAATCAGGTGCAAATAGGCTAGCTTGAGCGGGTTGAGCTTGGCGATCAAATGGCTGAACAGGCCGATCGGGTCTTGATCCGACATGTCGTTGAAGCTGCCGTAAGGCGACAAGCGAAGTCCCACGCGTGCGCTGCCCCATACGCCGATCACAGCATCCAGAACCTCCAGCGTCAGGCGGGTGCGGTTCTCGAAGCTGCCGCCGTAAGCGTCGTCGCGATGGTTGGATCCGTCCTGCAGGAATTGATCGAGCAAATAGCCGTTGGCCGCATGCACTTCAACACCATCGAAACCGGCTTTCTTGGCTTGTTCAGCCGCATGACGATAGTCCTGGATCAAGGCCGGGATTTCGCTGATTTCGATGGCGTGTGGCACTTCATAGTCCGCCAACTGCCAATCGGCCCTGTAGACCTTGCCGCTGGGGGCAATTGCCGAGGGTGCCACGGGCAGACCTTCTTCTTGATGCAGCGATGAGTGCGAGATTCGGCCAACATGCCAGAGCTGCAATACGATGCGTCCGCCCTGGGCGTGGACGGCTTGGGTGACTCCTTTCCAGCCCTCGACCTGCGCATCGCTGTAGATGCCTGGGGTGCCGGGGTAGCCTTTGGCCAGCGGGGAGATTTGACTGGCTTCGGTGATGATCAAGCCGGAGCTTGCCCGCTGTGCGTAGTACTGGGCCGCCAAGGCGCCAGGCACATCGCCCGGGCTGGCGCGCATGCGTGTCAGCGGGGCCATGACGACACGATTTTTAAGGGCGATGTCGCCGAATTGCTCTGCAGTCAGAAGTTTCATTGGGCTGTTCAAGGGGAGAGAAATAGGGCCACG
>CANFIC010000174.1 GCA_947446685.1 Burkholderiales bacterium | reverse complement strand
TGCGCTGCTGCAGATTCACCGCTCGGGCGTGACCATCCTGCTGGTCGAACAGAACACCAAATTGGCGCTCTCGGTCGCCAGCGAAGCCTTTGTACTGCAGTCAGGCAAAGTGGTGCTTCACGGCTCGGCGGCCGACCTGCTCGGCGACGCAAGAATCCGCGAGGCCTATCTGGGCATATAGGAGCGGTGCGATCAAAGCCAGGTCGTCAAGCCTGATCATCCGCCCTTGGCCGGATTAGCCAGGATGAAGGCAACAATCGCCTGCGCCACCTCCGCACCCTTGTCTTCCTGCAGGAAATGCCCCGCGCCACGCGTCACCGCATGAGGCTGGCCCTGGGCGCCGGGGACCAATCGCTGGAAGATTTTGTGGCCGCCGCGGGTGATCGGATCACGGTTGCTGAAGAGCGTCAGGAACGGCTTTTCCCAGCGCTTGAACATCTCCCAGGCGCGTTCATTGTTCTGGCGCTCGGGATCATCCGGCTTGGTTGGCACGAAGCCCGGAAAGACCCGCGCCGCCACGCGAAAGCGCCGCGCTGGAAATGGCGCGTCATAAGCCGCGACTTCCTGCTTGCTCAAACCGAAAGCGCAGCCGCTGCGCACGATCCGCCCGATCGGAAACCAGGGGCTGAAAAGCGCAAAAGCACGCCAGATCTTGAAACCCTTGGGCACCGGATCCACGCCGGTCGGCAGACCGCCATTGGCCAGCACGATGCGATCAAAACGCTCGGGCGCTTCGGCCACCATGCGCAGGCCGATCAGGGATCCCCAGTCTTGGCAGAACAGCGTCATGCCGCTGAGCTCATTCACCTCCATCCAGGCCGTCATCCATTGCACATGGTTGAAGTAGGAATAATCGCGGCGCCTTGCCGGTTTGTCAGAGCGGCCGAAGCCGACCAGATCGGGCGCGATCACCCGCAATCCCGCTGCGAGCAACACCGGAATCATCTTGCGGTAAAGGTAAGACCAAGTCGGCTCGCCATGCATCAAGAGCACGATCGGTGCGTCGCGCGGGCCCTCGTCGATATGCGCCACCCGCAGTCCGTTCAAGTCGGTGTAATGCGGCGTATAGGGGAAATCTGGCAGATGCTCGAAACGGGCTTCGGGGGTGCGCAGCAATGGGCCTAGGGTGGGCAAGGATCTCATGCCTATCCGATCGTCAAACGGCGACTGACATCGATCTGCTTAGACCCGGCAGGCAGGCTGATGAAGTCGCCGTCAGCGCCGACGCGGATCTTGCCGGAGAAAATATCTTGCGCGCCACCCAGAAAAGCTTTGACCAGCCCCGGCAATGGCAGAGGCGGCATGACATGATTGAGCAGCAGGTAGCCCACCTTGGCATCGCGCGCGGTTTCGGCCGCTTCTTCGGTTGAGCTGTGGTAATTCATCACGTCGATCAGCAACTGATGCAGCTTGGGGCGGCCGGCCTGGGTCGCACCGTCCTGCAGGATGGCCATCAGCGGCATCGACATCGCTTCATGGATCAGCAGGTCGACCCCTTGGGCCTCGCGCTGCACCGCCGCTGACTTCTTCGTGTCGCCGCTGATCACCAGGCTGCGCCCCTTGTAGCTGATGCGGTAGCCGACCGCCGGGTGCACCGGGCCATGGTCAACAAGGAAGGCAACGATCTCCAGATCGGCATCCTTGAGCACCACGACGCGCCCCTTGTCGTCAAGCACAAAGGGCCTGGCCTGACCGCCGAAGCCGTTTGGGGGCACCATCTCGGCACCATGATGGGTGACGCGGTAATGCTGGTCTTGGCCATAGGCCTGCATGAAGCCGCCGACCACCTGTTCGACGCCAGGCGCGCCATACACCTGGACGGGTTGAGAGTTCGATTCAGCCAGCCAGCGCTGCAGCATCAATTCACCCAGACCGTCGATATGGTCGGAATGGAAATGCGTCAGCAAGATCGCTTCGATCTTGCCTTGGT
The DNA here is from genome assembly GCA_947446685.1 of Burkholderiales bacterium. Lineage (GTDB taxonomy): Bacteria > Pseudomonadota > Gammaproteobacteria > Burkholderiales > Burkholderiaceae_C > Paucibacter_A. The sequence continues at coordinate 5,909 of CANFIC010000174.1, read as the reverse complement.
TGAACCCCATCCTGCCGAGCGTGCGGGAACTGCCGCTGCCGGCGTCAAAGACAAACAGGCGCTTGCCCGCCAGCACCAGGGTGCAAGGCCCGTTGCGTTCATTGGTGGCCATCGGTGAACCGGCGCCGCATAGCCCTGCGTGCAAGCCGTCAGGCAGTTCGGCCTCGGCGTTGCCACGCATCATTTGTGGCGCCATTCTTGCGGCAATCGCCACCGCCAAGGGCGCGCGAAATGCATAGGCCGCCAGCGCCAGCAACAACAAGATTGCCAGCAGACTCAAAGGCCATTTCTTAAGTTTCATGATTCGTCCTGCTCTTCAAATCAAACACCAAAAATTCTTGCGATACGAACAAAAAACCCTTGTATCCATGGTGCGACATAGCGCAAGCGGGGCCGCTTCGCTTCAGCCGCGCGGATGATCTGAGCCACGATCGAGTCTGTGTTGCGCGCTTCGAGCCAACCAAAGATCCGCGCTTCACGCGCCTTCAACTGCGCGGCCTGGGCGCTGAAATAACTGCCCGCCCCCATCCAGTCGTATTTGCTGGCGGTCATCTGCTGGTTGAAACCGGTGCGGATCGCGCCCGGTTCGATCAGGGCGATCTGCACCTGGCAGCCGAGCTGATCCATCTCGGCGCGCAGCCCGGCACCGGCTGCCGACAGCGCGAACTTGCTCATCGAATAAGGCATCAGAAAGGGCATCGGCAAGCGCCCGGCGATCGAGCTGACAAACAGCACCTTGCCACAATGACGCGCGATCATGCCGCGCAGTGCGACCTGGGTCAGCTCCAACGTCGCGAACAGATTGACCTCGAAGACGCGCCGGATGCGGTCGACGTCGACCTCGGCCAGCGAGCCCGATTCGCCGATGCCGGCATTGTTGATCAGCACATCGAGCGTCAAGGACAGCAGCAAGTCCCGGTCTGCAGACAGCGTGATGTCGAGCTTGAACGACTCCAGCGCCAGTCCCCTCGCCTGCGCCTCGGCGCGAATTGCCTGGGCCTGTACTTCGGTGAAGGTCGTGGCGATGACGCGATGTCCGCGCGCTGCCAGCGCCAGGGCTGCGTCGCGGCCGATGCCGCTGCCGGCTCCAGTGATCAGGATCGTTTGACTCATTGGACGAAGACCCGGGCCAACCGTCCCATCGAGGACCAGTAGAAATCACGCCCCCAGCCCGGGCTGGGAAACACCACGCCCTGCATCAGACCGCCGCTGCGCACCCGGCCCAACTCGTGGCCCGATTCGATCGCCAGCAGCACCAGTTCTTCGCCATGGCGCTGGTAATCGTTGATGACCAACTCGCCACTGTCGGAGTAGAGAATCATGTGGCTGGCGCAGCCGAAACCGGTCTTGCGCCACAGCGGCTGCAGCTCGACGCCATGGGCATCAAAACGCCAGGCCTGCAGCACGCAATTGGCTGAGTCATAGCCGACGACGATCCGGCGCTGCGCATCGACCAGCGGTGGATTGGTGATGCTGCCACCCGCCAAGCCGCTGACCGGCACAGCTTGATGGTCAGCGGCGTCCCGCAGTGACACCCGGATCAAGCGGTTGGCCGTGCGGCTGACGCCGGCATTGACCATCCGGTGCAGATAGCGGTGCAGGCCGTTGTCCATGAACCAGGCATTCTGCCCGTCGAGCACGACATCCCAGCCATAGGTTTGTTGGCTGTTGCCGATGTAATCATGGCGCCAGCCGGCATCCCGCACCAGACTCTGAACCGACTCGTCCCAGTCATAGCGAAAGATCGAGCGGACGCCGACGACATAGAGGGTATTGCCGCTGGCGCTGAGCCGCGCGATCGAGGGTTCGGGGCAATCAAGGTCGGCGCAGACCCGCGCCAGGCCGGCCGGATCCAGCACGGTCAGGCGCGCCGGTCGGCTGTCGGACAAGTTCTTCGTCACGATCAGGCCGTTGTCGAGGATGACGAAGGAGTTGTAAGCCTGGTCCAGCGGCAGCTTGAAGCTGGCCAGCGGCGCACAAGCCCGGTCAAGTTGGTGGGCGTAACGGCCGTAGGCAACATAGAGGCTGCCGTTGTTATGGATCGCCATGCCGCCGGGCCACATGGGCCCGCCGGCCAAGCGCGGGGAATGGCAAAGCGTGCGCAAGGTCAAGGGGTCGATCAATTCGACCCGGGCGCTGGTCGGCAGACCGATGCGCGCGCGCAGCGCCTGATGGGTCAGCAAATAGACCTCGCCGGGAGCGCCGAGCACCGTCATGGTCGAAAACAAAGTGTTGCGGGTTACACAGTGCAGCTTTTCGCCGGGGCGAAGACCCAGGCCTGCACCGCTGAGGGGCGCTTGCAGACGCGACGGTCCGCCATCCTCACAAGGCCAGGGACTGGCCAGGTAGCCACTCATTTTTTTCTTCGCCGCCTCAGGACCAGGGTCAAGACCACCAAGCCGGCCACCAGCAAGCCGGCCTGCAAGCGGTAGCGCGGCACATAGACATTGACAAATGAGTTGATTAAAACCTGCCGGATCGGGTCGTAATCCTCGGGCATCGGCAGCACACCGTTGGCCTTGGCATAAACGGCATAGTCTTCCTGCATGGCCTTGAACGCCTCGGGCAGGACAGCTTGCAGATCGTTGGTCTCGCCCGGATCGACGCTTAGGTCATAAAGATGCCATTGTCCATCCCCCACCGGCGTGATGTTCTTGAGCAGCTTCAAGTCGCCCTTGAACAAGGCCTGGTTGCCGGAAAGTTCCAGGCCGATGGCTTCGTCAGGTGAGTGGATCCGCTGGGCTTTGCCCTGCAGCACCGGCAGCAGGCTGACACCGACCAAGGGCTCGACCGCCCTGCCTTGGTAGCTTGCGCCCGGGCGCTCGATTTGCGCCAGTTCGAGCAATGTCGGCGTGATGTCGTTGACATGGGCGAGGCTGGCATGGACCTGGTTTTGCGCCATACCCGGCAGACCCGCGATGATCAGGGGCACGCGGATGCCACCTTCGCCGGCATAGAACTTGTAGGTCGACAGCGGTGCCGCAGCGGCGCTGCCCCAACTCGGTCCGATCACGCTGTAAGCCCCCTTGCCACCCAGACGCTCGAGGTCGCGGCTGTACTCGCGGTCAAGCCACCAGCTGGCCAGCTTTGAGGCATAGGGGTCACTGGCCTCGGCGCCGTTGTCAGACAGGAAGACGAAGACGGTGTTGTCGTACTCGCCGGTCTCTTTCAGATGCGCGATCAGACGCCCGACATGGAAATCCATCGCGTCGGCCATGCCTGCATAGACTTCCATTCGCCTGGCCTCGTAAGCCTGTTCTGCTGCGGACAACTTGTTCCAGTCAGTCGTCGTGCTCATCGCCTGCATCGGCATGTCCTTGGGCACCAGACCCAACGCGGCAGCCTTGTCGCGACGCTGCTGGCGCAACACCGCCCAGCCGTCCTTGTAACGGCCCTTGTATTTGGCGATGAACTCGGGCGGAGCCTGCACCGGGATATGGTTGGCCTGGAATGCGAGATAGGCGAAAAACGGCTTGCCGCTTGCCTTGCCCGACTTGATGTAATCGATCGCCTTGTCGACATAGAACTTCGACGAGTAAAACTCGGTCGGCATGACCGCTTCATGCCCGTCTTCGAACCAGTAGACCTTGTCGGTCAGGTCGAGGTAGCGCTTGCCTGTTTCCCAGTTGTCAGAACCGCTGTCGCCCATCACGATCGAGCGGTCGAAACCACGCGCCGGCGGCAGGTTGTGGGCTTCCTTGCCAACATGCCATTTGCCTGAGGCATAAGTGCGGTAACCACTGTCGCGCAAGCGGGTGGCCACGGTCACGACATTGGTGTTCAAGACACTCAAATAACCGGGCTGACCCATATGCGATTGCGGAATCGTCTCGCGCATATTGCCGACGCCATTGCGGTGGTTGTCGACCCCGGTCAGCAGCATCGAACGCGTCGGCGAACAGGAAGCGCTGACATGGAAGTTCGAAAACTTCATGCCGCGCCGCGCCAGTTCATCCAGATTTGGCGTCTGGATCTCGCCGCCAAATGCGCCGACATCGCTGAACCCCCAGTCGTCGGCGACCATCACGACGATATTCGGTCTTGCTTGCGGGGCGGCCCTGACCGGACCTGAAATCCCCAGGGCCAGCGTCAAGACAGAAATGGAGAATTTGATCATTCGGTTTTGCGCGCTTTCCTGGCCAAAGGCATCCAATGCAGCACGCCGAACAGCAGGGTCAACAGCATGCTGACCGCCAGCGGCCCGCGGTAAAGACGCACATGCTTGAACATCAGCAGCAGTTCGACCGCGTGCATGGACAACAGCAGGCCGGCGATCAGCGGCGCCAGACTGAAACTGTCTTGGGGCAGCAGGCCGGCCAGATGCCCCAGCGCCAGCGCATAGGCCGCAAGGCAAAGAAACTTGATGACTTTGATGATCATGGCCGGTCAATTGAAGCAGGTTTGGCGGCCAGCAATTCCTGCTGCACCGCCCAGAGGCGATCCTGCCCCCAGACGATTTGATCACGGACATGAAATGAAGGTACGCCCCACAGCCCCAGTTGAAGCATTTCGAGCCGATTCGCTTCGGCAACTTCGCGCCAGGATTCGTCCTGCAGGGCAAGCTTTGCAGCGTCCCAATCGAGACCAGCGCGCAAGGCAATGCTGCGCAACCCGCCATCACTGCCGGCATCCAGCCCTTCGCCCCAGACGCCCTGCATGAAGGACAACAAATATTCGGGCCCGAGACCGGCTTTCTCGGCATAAGCCATCAGCGACAGGCCGCGCAATGTCGGCCGGCCGAGCGGATCATTCAGACGGCCAAACTTGATGCCGCGGTCGAATGCCTCGCGCGCCGCATCCCTGGCGATATAACTGCTCTTGGCTGCCGGCACGGCCAGGCCACGCATCACCATCGGCAGCACATAGCGCAGGCGCACCTTGGCGCCGGTCTGGCGACCCAGCGCCAACACCCTTGGCGCAGCGATCGCCGAATAAGGGCTGCGGAGTGAGAAAAAGAAATCAATCGTAGGTGGGTCCGTCAAAGCGACCGGTGTTTCGAGATCAAGGTCGGCTTCGAACAACAGCCCGCTCACCCGCTCGCGCTGCGCTCCCAAAGCCTGCAAGCGGCGCTCCAGATGCCCCAGGCGGTCGATGCCCCAATACCATTCGCCGGCGTAGTAAAACATCGCGCCGAGGTAATGCCCAAGGCTTTGGCGCAAGGCATTGGACTGCTGCAGATGGGCGCTGACCTGTTCCGCACTGGCCTCGTTTGAACGGTGTTCTTGCTCGCCAAGGCCACGCCATAGCTTGGCCGAAACCGGACCAGCTTGCTCGGCAAAACGCCCGGACAAGGCCGCCGCAACCAGCAAGGCGCCGGCCTGCTCGACGGCCCGGGCTGTTGGTTGACTGCCGGGATCTTCAAAGCTCAAGCCAAGATGCCTTGCCAGACGTTGCGCATCGCTGCGGCTGTAGGCCACCAACCGGTCCCGATCGGGCGCCGCTGCGTCGGGCGGCGCACCGACCACATGGGGCAACAACTCGACCTGATAACGCGCCAGAATCTGCGGCAAGACAGCTGCCACCAAGGCGCTGTAGGGGTCATCAACCTGGTGGAAATAATGCAGCTGATGCGGTTTACCTGCGGCCAAGCGCTGGCGTTCGGCCTTGGCCCTCAGGCGTAGCAAGCGTTCTCGCGACAGCAGGCGCTGCGAGATCGCCGGCATCAGCCAGGACTTCAGCGACATCCTGCCCCCTGATCCAACATAGCAATGACAGTAAGCCACCGGCCAGGCCTGGACCCAGCGCAGTTGCAGGGCGGCAATATTGAAGCGGTTGGATCAGCTGGCTTCATGGCGATGTCGGGTGAATGAAACTTGCGGCAGCTTGTAAAAAGCTGGATTTCGACAATTTGAAAAATCTTCGCTTGAAAATTTCCCATGCAGCGATGTTTGCGGTCAAAATGTAGCACG
>CANFIC010000173.1 GCA_947446685.1 Burkholderiales bacterium | reverse complement strand
GGCGACCTTGCTGCTTTCGCTGCGCAGATAGGCCTGCGAGCCAGGAATATGCTCGAGGTCAGTGTTGAAGGCCAGCGGCAGGGAAAGCATCGGGCAGTGGTAATCGAAAGCAGGCAAGACCTCGCCATTCACGACCCATTGGCTCACGCCTTCGAGGCCTTGCAATACGCCCATCAGGGGCCGCGGCACTTGGGCAATCACGGTTGCACCCAGGGCCGCCACCAGGCTTGCATAGCGGCAGAACTGCAGCGTGTCTCCGAGGCCTTGCTCGCTGTGCAACAGGATGGTTTTGCCCAGCAGGGATTCCTTGCCCAGCCAAAGCGGTTGGCTGAACTGTCGCCGGTATTTCTCCACATCAGGCTGTTCCCAGCGCGATTCATAGAGTGGCAGGCCCTCGGCGAAGTCACCCTTCAGCAGCAGCACCAGGCTCTTGTTGAGCCGGGCCAGGTCACAGGCCGGATCCAGCTTGATGGCCTGGTCAAAGCTGGCCAGGGCTGAATCCAGTCGTTTCAACTCCTTCAGCGCATTGCCTCGACTCGAAAAGGCTTGCGGATAGTCGGGCCTGATATCGATCGCGCGGTCATAGCTGGCCAGAGCGTCGTCGAAATGACCTTGCTCCAGCAGGATATTGCCGCGATTGAACCAGGCATCTGCATGCTGTGGCTGGATGCTGAGGGCCATCTCGATGCTTGCGATGGCGCCGTCCAGTTGCTTGAGTTCGTGCAGGGCAACGGCGCGGTTTGAATAGGCACCGGCATAGCCTGGATTGATGCGGATGGCCTGGTCATAACTTTCGACCGCAGCCTCGAGGCGCTTCAACTGTTTCAGCGCATTGCCCCGATTGGAGTAAGCGCCGGCATATGCCGGATCGAGGCGGATCGCTGTGTCATAGCTGAGGATGGCGGCTTCAGGCTGACCGAGCGCCTGCAATGCGACGCCAAGATTCGAATGGGCCTCGGCATGTTCCGGTTTTATCCTGAGGGCTTGCTGGTAACTGGCGGCAGCCGCGCCATATTGACCGAATGCCTGCAGCGCATTGGCGCGACTGAAATAGGCCTCGGCATGGCCTGGATTCAATTCGATCGCCTTGTCATAGCTGGCGACTGCTGCTTTGAACTGGCCGGATTCTTTCAATGCGAGGCCCTGCAGATAATGGGCTTGCGCGAACCTGGGGTTCAGGCTGATGGCCATGGCATAACTCGAAAGCGCTGCTTCGAGTTGCTTCATCTCCAGCAGCGCCGAACCACGATGGCAATGGCTTTGGGCATTGCCCGGCTTGATGCGGATCGAATGGTCGTAGCTTTCGACCGCAGCTTCAAACTGCTTCAGCGCGGTCAACGCCGCGCCGCGGTTGCTGAAATAGTCGGCATTTTCCGGATTGATCGCGATTGCCTCGGCCATCAGATCTGCGGCGAGTTGATGATTTTTCGATTGCGCTGCCACGACACCCAGCAGATGCATGGCATCGGGATGCCGGGGTGAAACCTTCAATATCTCCGCATAGATTTCTCCGGCTGCCTTCAACTGACCCTGTTGATGCAATGCCGCAGCTTGTCTGAGGCGCTCAGCCAAGCCCGGTGCCCGGGAGTTCTGTGGCTGTTCTGAAGGAACTATTCGACTCGAACTATTCGGCATTTTTTCAGACCATGACCCTTGCTGCGTTTGAAACGGAAAGGCTATGACGGGTCAGCAGTCATTTCCTGGTTTTGGACCGGGATTTTGGCTTGGCGGGCAGACTCTTGGGTTTCAATTTTCTGGTTACCGTGATGTGATCGGGCGGCAAATCTGCATGATGCCGTTCATGCATGGTGATATAGGCGCTTTCGATATGTTTGACGAAATTCCGGCTGTCAAAAAGGGCGCTGCTGAGTCGGTTGCGGGCTAACTTCTTCCTGATTTTGTCGAGCGAGGCGGCCTCGCTGGCAAGCTTTATCGCGCGCAATTCGTAGGCCTGCTGACTGGTCGTGATCAGTTCGGGCAACTCGAGCGCATTCAGCAAACTCGCCGCGACTCTGCCGGCAAAGGCTTCGCCGCTGCAAGTCAGCAGCGGCAATCCGGCCCAGAGCGCATCGCTGGCGGTGGCGTGGGCATTGAACGGCAGCGTATCCAGAAACAGGTCGGCCACCTTCAGCCTGGCCAGATGGTCAGCAAGCTTAGGCAGCTTCGGAGCGAAATAAATCCGCTCGGGATCTATGCCGTGGGCGACCGCAGCCTGGCGCAGATTGTCCTTGGCAAATGGCCCTGCATCAGGCAGCCAGAGAATACTGTCAGTGACTTTGGCAAGGATTCGCATCCAGCCGGCAAACGTCACCGGGCTGATCTTGTAGTGATTATTGAAACAGCAAAAAATGAAACCATTTGGCGGGAGCCCAAGTTCTTCCCGGGTAAATTTTGTTTCTGAAATTTTCTTTTTTGAATCATTCGCCATATAGCTGTCAGGCAGATGGGCGATTTTTTCAGAATAATCGTTACGTCGTGATTCCGGGATCACCGTACGGTCTGCAATGATGTAATCATGGTAACCGGAGTCGATGCTTCCTGGATAACCAAGATAGTTGACCTGAATCGGTGCCGCACGCAGAGCGAATACTCCTGGCCTGGCATCACTGGTCAGCCCTGTCAGGTCGATCGCAATATCTATTTCCATTGTTCTGGCGAGTTTCGCAATGGCTTTATCTGTTTTCTCACGGACGTCGATGAACTGGTCAAAATCAGCTGCGACCCTGGCTCTGACTTGATCGCCCGTATCGGGCCCGAATGAGAATGCCGTCAATTCAAATTTTGACCGGTCATGCAGTTCGAACATTTCTGCGGTCAGCAAGCTGACTGGGTGCTTTCGGAAGTCGGCAGAAAAATAGGCAATGCGAATTTTTTCATGCTTGTCGTAGCGTTGAAGTTCCCCCAGAAGCTGGTTGGCAGGGTATTGGTCCTGAAGGTAAATTGAGGCAGCTTTTCTCTGTAACCCGGGATTTCCGGTCAGCGCCGGAACTGCAAATGGAACGGCGACCTTTTTACCGTTGGTAATCTCCTGCTCGAGTTGCGATTGAAGTTCTTCAATCCCGCTCCAGTCACAAGTCTGCAATTTTGTATGCAGGCGCGTTCCCTGCAAAAAATCATAGTCCGGCTTCAGCGAAATTGCCTTGTCATAATCAGCCAGCGCCGCCCGATATTTCTTCAGATCGCGCAGGGATTCACCTCTGACGACATAAGTCGCGGCATGATCGGGCTTGAGTTGTACGGCCTTGTTATAACTGTCAACCGCGGCTGAATACTGCTGGAGACTGCGCAGTGCATTACCCCGGTTGAAGTGCGCCTTGGCATGACCGGGCCGCAGCGCAATCGCCTGGTCAAAACTCTTGACCGCAGCCCGATGCCGCTTCAGTTCCTGCAAGGCGATCCCCCGGTTGTTGTATGCGGTGGCACTGCCCGGGTTCCGGGCGATGGCCTTGTTCATCATCTCGAAGGAGAGGGCAAAATTTTTCTTCTGGGCAAATATGACGCCCAGCATGTGCAGCGCATCAAAATGATCCGGCTCGGTCTTGAGGATCTGTTCATAAAGCAGCCTGGCCTGCCCCAAGCGGCCGGCTTGATGCAGGGACAGGGCTTGTTGCAAGACTGTTTTCTCCATACGACGATCTTTCTTCCCGCTCGGGGTTGTTTCAAGTCCGCCGTCCGCACGACTCCCGCCTGCTGTGGGTCGGCGTGGTTGCTCGAGGCGAGTCTGTCGCTTCGCCGTTGTTCGCCGACCGCCCGTATCTGTGGGCGCAAGCTTGTGTCGGGTTCAAGCGGCGGGTGCTTCGATGAGCGACTTGTTGGTAGTTAAATGATTAAGCTAACAAACTCAATTTAGTTGATGAATCATAGCTAATCTACAGAATATTTGCCAGCCACAGGCGATCACGCCATGCCGCTGCGGCCGGCGCGCATGGATACGGCGGGCAGTGGTTGACGGCAATTACCTTGGCCGGTTGACGGAGTCGACGGCGGCGCGGTGGCAAGCGGTCAAGCGCCAGGTTTTCCGGCTGGGCGATGAATCCAGGCTGAAGGGTGGCAACGGTCGCCAATGCCGGGAGGCACAGGGCGGCTCAGTCGTTGCAAGGTCAAGCGGGCTTTCGCGCCGCAAGGAGCGCGATGCCAAATACTGGAATCGATGGGCGACGCTGGGCATGACCCAGGAGTTCTGTGACTCGATGTCTGCCGGGCAGGGCGGGTGACAGCCAGGTGACAGGGGCGCGATGGTCGCCTGGCATGCCATCCCGATCCGCGCTGCACACACTCGCGTTGAGTTACGCAGAGCTAGTCCGGGACGGACCGCTCAAAAAGGGCTGCAGGGAAACTCTGGCGAACCCGGGTAATGCCTGTGGCAGGGCCGATTGCGCTGGGGGCTGATCACCACGGATGACCCATCGATCCCGACAGACTCATGGGCAGCTGCTTGCCCATGGCAGGGCGAAATATTACTCAGGTACCTTGCCGCGCGTCACGATGCTGCCCTTGAGCAAAGTCGCGGTGAAACCGTGAAGCTTGCAGAGTTCCTTGACCTTTTTCAGGTCATCTTCCCTGGTGTCTTTACGCAGAGCGAGCACGCGCTGCTGCAGCATTTCAATTTGCCTTGACACCTGCTCCATCTCTTGGGCAGCAGTTAGTTTTTTGGAACTGTTTTCCATTTAAGCCTCGTTAATTAAAGTGGAAAAACTAGTCTTAGATAAATTTCATCAACTAGGCGTGACTTTTATAACTTCGGTGATGATAGCAAATTCTGAAGGCATAGGATATTTGTAGGTGAATGTCGGGCGACCCTCCGCGCGCCCGACTGCAGCAAGTCGACATTGGGCTTGACCCGGTTCCTTGCCCTCGCCGCCAATCCGGTGGAAGCGGGTGCGGCTTCAAGCCTCACGGGTGAGCATCTGCGACGCTCGTGCGGGCGGCTGCGGCCTTCAGCCAACGGCGCTGCTGCGTAAAGTCCGACCGCAGCGCCGAATTCATTTGGGCATCGCAGTCGGTCAAGCCCGTGCCAGGACTAGCGGCGAATGCTTATGCAGCGCATCCCCGACTGAAAGGGTCCGACCGGCGGAATGTCCGGCGGACCTTGGTAACTGCCGCAGGCGACTTGCCTGCATTTCATGCCCGGTCACCCTTCGAAGCAAGGCCGGGCCAGGCCTTCAGCGCTAGCTTTTCTCGCGGCGGCTTGGTCGTAACGATGCTTTCAGACCCCTGGTTGGCAGATCGCTTGCGTGCAATGCACGTGAGCCTTGGCCACACCCAGCAGGTCATGAACCCCACTCAATTGCTCCCCTGTTCACGATGGCGTCAATCGAACAAATGTGATTTTTACTAAAAACTAACAAATTTACTTTTAAATCTTTCTTGGAAAATTAAAAATCAAAAAAATGTGTTTATGTGAGCTATGAAAATTTTTGTTGTTAGTTAGTCACTAAATAAAGTAGACTCTACCTAAGTGTTTTTTTCGCGTAAAACCACGTAAATGAGAGATGATTTGGAGAGCAATGCACAGCCTGGCCGGACTCCCGAAAAGGGTTGTTTTCATAGGAGAACTAGCAGCACAACCGGCGCTCATGCGGCGGGCTGGGCGGTACATCGCCAGCCAGCTTTGTCGAATGACCGCAGATGGTCTGCCGGACGCCCGATGACCGGAATGCTGAGTCTGTATGGCCGATTCCGGTCGCAAATCGAGGCTGATCCCCAACAGCCATCGATCGGTTTGGCTGCTATTGCGCAGGCGTGCGGTGAAGGCAATGCCTTGCTTGACATGCTGTCGGGCAGTCGTTTGCCTTGTTTGTGCCGCGCTGCCGGTGGCAAGTTAAGCCGCAGCGCCCGGCGCCTGGCTGGTCAGGCGGATGGCGGAAATTCAGCCTGCACGCGCGTGGTCTCAATGGCGGCTAGCAGCATCGCACGGGTCGGCGCAGCCAGGTCTTTTCAAGGCCGGGGCCAAGGCCCCAACAGCGTCAACCGCGACCGAAAATTTTTAAAGATTAGCAGTAATAACAAAGAAGTTTCATGCCTGAAAACCATCTGTTCAAAGAAGGCAGATACAGGTATTTATCGTGTTCATTAAATTAGCAATTCCAGCAAGACTAAATAGTTTTACTGTTATTAAGTGTTTGGTTTCAAGTAATTCCCTGAGAGATTAAAATGGCTCGCAAAAAATCCATCGTCAAGACCCCGGCTGCAGATAGCAAGTTGTTGGGAGACGGATCGCTTCCAGAAATTTTTTCCGTGGCATCGCTGCCCTCGAGCCTCGGCTCCAAAGGGAGCAAGGCTTCCCGGGTCAAGGGCTCCAAGGGGCGCAGGGCGGCGGTGGTCGAGGCCGATGAGGTTCTCAATGCTGATCAAATGCCCGATGGCGACGAGGAATCAAACCGGTCGGCCCAATCCGATGACGTGAATGCAGATTCAGGTGTTGGCGCTTCAGAGCCTGCTGCGGCGGGTAATGCATCAGGCAAGGACGAGGTTTCTTCTGCATCGAGTTCTGCAAGCGAAGCGGCTGCGGCGAGTTCTTCAACGGTAGTTTCCGGCGTAGTTTCCAGCGGGTTTTCTCCACTGTTGCTGGCTGGTTTGGGCGTCGGTGTGGCTGCTGCAGTGGCCGGCGGCGGCGGCTCAAGCGGGTCTTCTGGTCCCGTGGTGCCACCGGTACCCACCACGACCAGCCTGACGGGCAAGGCCATTGACGGATATATCAGCGGCGCGAAGGTCTATGTCGACCTGAATGACAACGGCAAGATTGATTCCACCGATGTGCAGGTCGCCACGACCGATGCGACTGGTAATTTCACTGCCACCTTGACCACGGCCCAGCAAGGTCACGCCTTGCTCGTGACGGGTGGTATCGATACCTCTACCGGTCTGTCGTTCCAGGCGCTGATGAGTGCGCCAGCCGGCTCGACCGTCGTGAATCCGCTGACAACGATGGTGCAGGGGCTGACGGCCTCGGGCAAATACACGCAGACCCAGGCTGAAGCCGCAGTCAAGACCGCCTTGGGCATCACCATTCCGGCAGGCCAGAACCTGACCAGCTACGACCCCGTATCGAACGGCAATGTGGCCGTGCAGGCGGCAGCGGTGCAGGTGGCAAACGTGTTGGTGATGGGCAGTTCAGCCTTGGTTGGCTCCAGTTCGGCTTCCGGCGGCTCGGCAACCCTGGCCCAGATGCAGGATGCCAGCCAGGCGGTGATGGCCGCGCTGGTCACGCAAGTCGCTTCCGGCGCAATAGCTGGCGCCAGCAGTTTGTCCAGCAGCACAACCCTGACCACAGTGCTGAACAGCACGGTCGCTCCGAGCAGTCTGGGTACCGTCAACACAGCCACCTTGGCCAGCGCAAATGCGGCCGTGGCAACTTCTGTGGCCGTGGCGAACAATGTGGTTGCGTCGTCGACGACGCTGGCTTCCCAGGCTCAAGTCCAGACCCTTGTCCAGGGTGACCTGTCGGGATCGCTGCTGACCGGTAATTCAGCCGATATTGCCGCAGTGGCAAGCCAGACTACCGCGTCGATTACGACCGATGCTGCGGCCATCGTGGCGCCGGTCGCCGGTTCCGTCAAAGGAAATGCCGCAACGCTGGCAGCAAATCTGGACGGGTCTGTCAAGGCAGGGGTCAATGTCGTCGTGGTCGGCTCCGCCTCGATCGCTCAGTTGGTGAAGATTGCCAGCTTGAACACCGGCGGGACATTGACTTACACCGAGATCTCCGACACGGCGGCCAACCTGACACCGTCAGGTGCAGCTTCGTCCTACATCTCGGCTGCGAATTTGACCTCGGTCCTGGTGACTGGCGTTACAACCGCAGCCCAAGCCACGACGATCTATGCCGCCAAAGCGCTGGCAACCTTTGC
>CANFIC010000172.1 GCA_947446685.1 Burkholderiales bacterium | reverse complement strand
TGATTCTGTACGAGTCGCACATCATCAACGAGTACATCGATGAGCGTTTTCCGCATCCGCAATTGATGCCTGGTGATCCGGTGGCGCGCGCCCGCGTGCGGCTCTTCCTGCTCAATTTCGAGAAGGAACTGTTCGCCCATGTCAACGTGCTTGAAGGACGCGGCAACAGCCCGAAAGCGACCGACAAGCTGCTGGACAAGGCGCGTTCGCAGATCCGTGATCGGCTGACCCAGCTGGCGCCGATCTTCATGAAGAACAAATACATGCTCGGCGACGATTTTTCGATGCTCGACGTGGCCATTGCGCCGCTGCTGTGGCGTCTTGACTACTACGGCATCGATATGTCGAAGAATGCCTTGCCGCTGCTGCGTTATGCCGAAAGGATCTTCTCGCGCCCGGCCTATATCGAGGCGTTGACGCCTTCCGAAAAGGTCATGCGCAAGTAAGCCAGCCATGGAACAAAGCACCGACATCGGCGGGCCGGCGAACGGCTCGAGCAGCTCGACCCGGCCTTACCTGATCCGTGCTTTGCACGACTGGTGCACCGACAATGGCTTTACGCCCTATATCGCTGTGCATGTCGACAGTTCGGTGCAGGTACCGACGGAATATGTCAGCAAGAACGAAATCGTCCTCAATGTCGGTTTCGACGCGACCAGCAACCTCGAGCTCGGCAATGAGTTTGTCCAGTTCAAGGCCCGTTTCGGCGGTGTGGCGCGGGAAATCATCGTGCCTGTCGATCATGTGGTGGCGATCTATGCCCGGGAAAACGGCCAAGGCATGGCCTTCCCTGCGCCCAGCGCCAACGGCGCTCCGGTCGCCACGGCGCTCGACAAACGCAATCCCGCGGGAACCCATACTCGCCGCCCGGTCACGCCGCTGCGCGGCTTGAGGCTGGCGTCGAGCCCGGAAAGCAATGCTGAAGCGCTCACCGGTTTGGCGAAACCGGCAGCGGCTGCGGATGACCCTCAAGGCCCTGGCGACGACCCCGATGGCAGCCCGGCGGGTGGTGGAAATCGTCCCGCGTTGAAGTTGGTCAAGTAAAGTCGAAATTGCAGCTAGAATGTAGAGCTGTGCCGCTTTAGCTCAGTTGGTAGAGCAACCGCCTTGTAAGCGGTAGGTCGTCAGTTCGAATCCGACAAGCGGCACCATTGCACAGTTGAACAACCCGATGGGTCAGCAAACGCTGGCGCAGCGGGTTTTTTCATTTCTGCTGGCGCGAAGCTTCAGATTTCCTGCTGCAGCAACTTGACCCGGACCAGCGCCGGCTGCAGGCCCTGTTCAGCCAGCAGTGCTTCGAGCAGCGGTTGCAGATGGCGTAATTTGGCAGCCACCGCAGCATTCGATGCCAGCAAGGTCCAGCCCGTTTCGTCGACCGGACCGGCTCGCACATAGCGGGCCAGGGCGCCCGGCAAGGCGGGCTTGATCAACTCAAGGCGGCGGTTCGATTCGCGGATCAGCAAGCCCAGGCGGGCCAGCCCATCATGCTGATGCAAAGCCTGGGCGATCGTCAGCGGGCCCGGCACCTGGCTGGCCTTTGACGCCGGTTGAACCTGGCTTCGGGGGGGGATCGTCGCGCGCATCGGGGAAGTGTAGCCCTGCCATATGCCGGCCGGTCAAGGCACAGCGGTCAGGATGATAAACTGCCAAGCTTTTGCGCCAGGGCGCCCGGGGCTTTGCCTGCGGGTCTGACGCGAGCAAGTAATACGAGGGCCTCGGACTCTGGCAGCAATGCCGGGGTTTGGGCCCTGGCACCAGGCACCAGCCCAGCGCTGGCCAATGAACTTAGATAATCCGCTGCATGTTGCCCAAGCTTCTCACCCAGATTTTCGGTAGCCGTAACGAGCGCCTGCTCAAGGGCTACCGCCGTGTTGTGCAGCAGATCAATGCGCTGGAGCCTCAGTTCGAGAATCTCGACGACGCTGCGCTGAGAGCCAAGACCGAAGAATTCAAATTGCGCGTCTCCGGTGGCGAGACGCTCGCCGCGATCCTGCCCGAGGCCTTCGCCGTTGTTCGTGAGGGCAGCAAGCGCGTCTTGAAGATGCGCCACTTCGATGTCCAGTTGATCGGCGGCATGGTGCTCAACGAAGGGCGGGTCGCGGAAATGCGTACCGGCGAAGGCAAGACCTTGATGGCGACATTGCCGGTCTATCTGAATGCACTGACCGGCCGCGGCGTGCATCTGGTGACTGTCAATGACTATCTGGCACGCCGCGACGCCGAGTGGATGGGCCAGCTCTACAACTTCCTGGGCCTGTCAGTTGGCGTGAACCTGCCGCAGATGCCGCGTGAGCAGAAGCAGGCCGCCTATGCAGCCGATGTGACTTACGGCACCAACAACGAATATGGTTTCGACTATCTGCGCGACAACATGGTCCATGATGTGGCCGATCGCGTGCAGCGGCCGCTGGCCTTCGCGATCGTTGACGAGGTCGATTCGATCCTGATTGACGAGGCGCGTACACCGCTGATCATTTCCGGTCAGGCCGATGACCAGACCGATCTGTACCTGACCATCAACAAGATTGCACCGGGGCTGAAAAAGCAGATCGGCGAACTCGACCCGCGCACCGGCGAGGGCGTGATCGAGCCCGGCGACTTCACTGTCGATGAAAAATCGCATCAGGTCTACCTGACCGAAGACGGCCATGAAAACGCCGAAATGCTGCTGACCCAGGCTGGTTTGCTGCCCGAAGGCGCGAGCCTTTACGACGCCGCCAATATCAGCCTGATGCACCATATGTATGCGGCCCTGCGCGCGCATCAGCTCTATCACCGCGACCAGCATTACGTCGTGCAGAACGACGAAGTCACCATCGTTGACGAATTTACCGGCCGACTGATGACGGGCCGGCGCTGGAGCGATGGGCTGCATCAAGCCGTGGAGGCCAAGGAAGGGGTGGCGATCCAGAGCGAGAACCAGACCATGGCCTCGATCACCTTCCAGAACTTTTTCCGCATGTATGGCAAGCTCTGCGGCATGACCGGCACGGCCGATACCGAGGCCTACGAATTCCAGGAAATCTACGGCCTCGAGACGGTGGTGATTCCGCCGAACCGCCCGACCATCCGCCGCGATGAGCAGGACCTGGTCTACAAGAGCAGCCGCGAGAAATTCGAAGCGGTGATCAAGGACATCAGCAACTGCCATGAGCGCGGGCAACCCGTCCTCGTCGGCACCACCTCGATCGAGAACTCCGAGTTGATCTCGGGCTTGCTCGAAAAGGTCAATTTGCCGCACCGCGTTCTCAACGCCAAGCAGCATGCGATGGAGGCTGAAATCGTTGCGCAAGCCGGTCGACCTGGCGTGATCACGATTGCGACCAATATGGCCGGCCGCGGTACCGACATCGTGCTGGGTGGCAATGTCGAAAACCAGGTCAAGCTGATCGAAGCCGACGCAGCAATCCCCGACGCCGACAAGATCGCTCGCATTCAGCAATTGAAGGACGAATGGGCGGGCCTGCATGAGCAGGTCAAGGCCGCTGGCGGCTTGCGCATCATCGCGACCGAGCGGCACGAAAGCCGCCGCATCGACAACCAGCTGCGCGGTCGCTCAGGCCGTCAGGGCGATCCTGGTGCATCGCGTTTCTATTTGTCGCTTGACGACCAGCTGATGCGGATCTTCGCCGGCGACCGGGTGCGCGCCATCATGGACCGGCTGAAGATGCCTGAAGGCGAGGCGATCGAGGCCGGCATTGTCAGCCGTTCGATTGAAAGCGCGCAGCGCAAGGTCGAAGCGCGCAATTTCGATGTTCGCAAGCAGTTGCTCGAGTACGACGATGTGTCGAATGACCAGCGCAAGGTGATCTACGAGCAGCGCAACGACATTCTGGAAGCGCAGAGCCTGGTCGCCCAGATTGCCAGCCTGCGTCGCAGCACGATGGCTGAAATCGTGCATACCTTCGTGCCTGCGGATAGCGTCGAAGAGCAATGGGATCTTGCGGCGCTCGAGCGTGTCCTGCGGGATGAGTGGCAGCTCGACGTACCGCTGCGTGCACTGGTCGAGAAAAGCGAATCGATCACTGACGAGGATCTGCTCGAAACTGTTGCCAAGGTCGCCGATGCTTCCTTCGATGACAAGATCGAACGCGTCGGCGTCGAGCAGTTCACCCCTTTCATGCGCATGGTGCTGTTGCAGAGCATCGACTTGCATTGGCGCGAACATCTGTCGGCGCTCGACTATCTGCGCCAGGGCATCCATCTGCGCGGCTATGCGCAGAAGAACCCGAAGCAGGAATACAAGCGTGAAGCCTTCGAGCTGTTCTCGCAGATGCTTGACGTGGTGAAGATGGAAGTCACCCGCAACTTGATGAATGTGCGCATCCAGTCACAGGAAGAAGCAGCCAGCGCCGCTCAGGCGATCGAGGCGCGCGTCGAACAGGTCAGCAACATCACCTACACCCATCCGAACGAAGATGGTTCGGTGTCGCGAGAGCAGGCGCCGGAAGCGGCCGGCAATGGCTTCGGCCATGTCGGACGCAATGAGCCCTGTCCCTGCGGCAGCGGCAAGAAGTTCAAGTTCTGCCATGGCAAGCTGAGCTGATCGACCGATCGGTTGCCAAGTTGGGCCAAGCAAGCGTCACTTCGGTGGCGCTTTTGCTTTTGGGGAGTGGAAATTTTTCAAGGGGCCCGGATTGCGTGCCGTCAATTCCGGGGGGCGTCCCCCGGCGGAGGGATTCGGTGCCAAGCAGCAGCCAATAGAGTGAGGGCATCGGGCGGTAATTCGCCGCCCTTAGTCAAAAGGAAGACTGCCTTGTCAACTCGTCATCAATTTGCTGTGCTGCTGCTGGCCTTGGCCGGAGCGGTCAATGCGTCACCGCTGTTGAACAATACAACCGTCCAACTCGGGCCCGTCGATGAGGGCGAACAGGCGGCCGTGTTCGGCATCGTCCACACCAGCGCCGGCCTGTTTACCGATACGTTCAATTTCGCGACGGCGAGCAATTCCGGGGAGGTGACCGCCAGCCTGGGAACAATCGGCTTCACAAAGTCCACCGACATTGATTTCATCAGCGCGACTTTGAATGGACTCGCGTTCGATTTCATCAAGCTCAATCTTGCCAGGGTTGTCGAATCTTCTGAGGCCGCTTGGTTCTCGGATGATGCGCTGACCGGCCCCTACCAATTGATCGTCACCGGTCGTGCTGGCCAGGGCCTGGCCGATGGCGCTGCGATCTCTGCGTCTTACGCGGGCACATTCAATCTGGAGAATGAAGTGCCCGAGCCCTCAGGCCTGGCGCTGACGCTGGTGGGTTTGTTGGCTATTGCCGCTGCGACGCGCTGCCGTCCCGGGTAAGACTGGTCTGGCGGTTCGGGCGCAGATATTCCAGTCCGGGCTCCTGCCTACAATCCGCAGATTCATTTCCCTATTGAGTCTGTCATGCCAGTCAACCTGCAAGCACCCGATCCCGCCTCCCTGCATCCCGTTCCGGGTCTGAATCTGGGCGTGGCGATGGCCGGCATCCGCAAAGCGCAGCGGCGCGATCTGCTGGTGATTGCGCTCGATGCCGGCGCTTCGGTAGCTGGCGTGTTCACGCAGAACCGTTTCTGTGCCGCTCCGGTGCAGGTCTGCCGCGAGCATCTCGGCACAGCATCCGGCGTGCGGGCATTGCTGGTCAACACCGGCAACGCCAACGCCGGCACCGGCGCCGATGGGCTGGCCCGCGCCAGGCAAAGCTGCAGCGCATTGGCTCAAATGATGGGTTTGCAGCAAGAACAAATATTGCCGTTTTCCACCGGCGTGATCATGGAGACCTTGCCGGTCGATCGCCTGGTGGCCGGCCTGCCTGCGGCGATCGATGCACTGCGAACTGACGCCTGGGGCGATGCGGCGCTGGCGATCATGACGACCGATACCTTGCCCAAAGCCGCCTCGCGCCAGATCGAGATCGACGGGCAACTGGTCACCATTACCGGCATCGCCAAGGGCGCCGGCATGATCCGGCCGAATATGGCAACGATGCTGGGTTTCGTCGCCACCGATGCGAACCTGGCGCCCGAATTGCTGCAGTTGCTGGTGCGCGAAGCGGCTGACCTGTCGTTCAACCGCATCACCATCGACGGCGACACCTCGACCAATGATTCCTTCATGCTCATCGCCACTCACAAGGCGGGGCATCAGCGCATCAATTCGCTGGGCAGCGCTGCAGGGCAGGCTTTGCGCGCGGCGGTGATTGCGGTCTCGCAGCAACTCGCTCAGGCGATCGTGCGCGACGGCGAGGGTGCCACCAAGTTCATCACCGTGACGGTGGCAGGCGGCCGCAATCAAGCCGAATGCAAGCTGGCGGCCTATGCGATCGCACATTCACCGCTGGTCAAGACGGCGTTCTTCGCCAGCGACCCGAATCTGGGCCGCATCCTCGCCGCAGTCGGCTACGCGGGCATCGGCGATCTCGACCAGACCTTGATCGACCTGCATCTGGACGAAGTCCATGTCGTTCGCGCCGGCGGCCGCCACCCCGATTACCTCGAGTCCGATGGCCAACGCGTGATGCAGCAGGCCGAAATCACCGTCACTGTCGACCTGCACCGCGGCGATGCCCTGACCACCGTCTGGACCTGCGATCTGAGCCATGACTATGTCAGCATCAATGCGGATTACCGCAGCTGACTCAGGACCTGAAGATGCGCGAGTATTGCGCCTCATGCTGCGCCGACAGGATCGCCAGCATCGGCGTGAAGGCCTGACGCTCCGCGGCCGGCAGCAGCAACGCCGCATTGACGCTGGCCGGAATTGCAGCGCCCAGCGCTTCGAGAATCCGCTGGCCTGCGCTCTGGCCCAGCGGCAATGATTTGATCGCCGCGCCGACCATGTTCTCGGCCCAGCCGAAGGCATAAGCCAGCAGCGCTTCCTTGATCGGTGCACCGGTCTGCGCCGCCGCCAATGCGAATGCGACCGGCCAACTCGGTGCCGGCCGCAGCGCGCGCAAAAAATCGAGTTGGGCCAGACCCGCTTCGCCTTGGTTCTTGTTGGCCAACCAGGCGCCGAGCGAGCGCCCCATCTGCTCGGCCTGCAGGCGCAACTCGGCCGATTCCCGGGTCTGCAAGACCCATTCGTTGAGCGCCTGCACTTGAGGCAGATCGCCATCTCGCCAGGCTTGCATTGCAGCTGCGCAGGCTGGCAGATCAGATCGGCCGAAAGCCAAACTCAGCTGATCGAGCAGCCAGCTGCAAGCCTGGGCTTCGTTGCTGACAAAACCGGTTTCAACCGCGGCCTCCAAGCCTTCCGAATAACTGAAACCGCCGACCGGCAGGGCAGGCGAGGCCAGTTGCAGCAATTGCAGCCAAGAACTGGCGCTGACCTGTTCCATCAATGCTTGCAACCCGGACCATGGACATGGACATGCGCGGCAGAATGCGCATGTCCATGATCTTGCGCGGCAGAATGCGCATGTCCGTGATCATGTGACGCCGCATGGCCCCCTGCGGCATAAGCGCCTGACTCGGGCTCGAACGCTGACTCGACTTCGCTGACGAGCAAGTGCATCTGCCTGAGCATGTCGGCCAGTACATGGTCGGGTTCGAGCAGCAGCCGATCTTGCTGCAGCTCGAGTTGCACATGACGGTTGCCCAGATGGTAGGCCGCGCGCAGCAGATCGAAAGGGCTGCCATGAACGAGGTCGGCGCGCACTTCGAGCAGCGCCTGCTGCGCTGCATGCACCAGGATCAGCGAGCCGTCCTCGGCCACCAGGATGTCGCCGCCGCGCACGACGTTGCCGCGCGGCAAGAAGATGCCGATATGGCGGCCCTGGCTGTCAACGCTGTCGAAGCGGCTTTTCTGCCGGGTGTCCCAATCAAGTGTGACGCTGGCAGCGCGTTTGAGCAGCACCGGCGCCAAGCCCTGGCCGCGGGCAATCAGTTTGTTGATGGTCAGAAGCATGGCAGCAGTCAGTAG
>CANFIC010000171.1 GCA_947446685.1 Burkholderiales bacterium | reverse complement strand
GGATGCCATGCGGCTGATCGATCGAATGCTGCTCGCTGATCGTCAGGTGCATCGACAGGTGCAGGAATGGATTGGTACGACCTTCCTCGACCTTGTAGACGGCGGCCACCGCAGCTTCTTCGTCGGCCAACTCGGCGTGATATTCCGGGTGCTGGTCGATCCAGTCGGCGGCGATGACCTCCATCGGGATCAGAGGCTGGGCCGCTCGCAACTTGCGATAAGTGGCGCAAAAAAAGCGGCGTACGTCAATTTGTGAGGGCGCGAACATCGCTCGATTGTCGCTGCTCGTCAGCGCCCGGCCCGATCGAGGCGCTGGACGGCGGCTTCAGGCCGGCGCAGCCGCGGCTGAGCGATTGAAAAAGGCCCCGACCAACTTCACCCAGTAAGTCGACCCGATCGGCAGCAGCGCGTCATTGAAGTCGTAGTTGGGGTTGTGCAGCTCGCAAGGGCCCATGCCGATATAGCGGTCTTCGCGGTGGACGCCATCGCCTTCGCCATTGCCCAGAAACAGGTAGCTGCCGGGGACTTCTTTCAGGTAAAAGGAAAAGTCCTCGGCGCCGCCATGCATCGGCGTGTTGCCGTCGACGCATTCCGCGCCGAAGGCATCTTGCGCCACCTTCATCGCGAAGTCGGTCTGCTCATCCCAGTTCACCAGCGGCGGATAGGCGCGATGAAACTTCAGCTCGCCGCTGCCGCCATGAACCTGGGGCAGCAACTCGGCCACCCGACGCAGATTGGCCTCGATGTCGTCCAGCACCTTGTCACTGAAGGTGCGCACGGTGCCGCGGATGATGGTTTCTTCGGGCAGCACGTTGTAGGCGTCGCCGGCATGAATTTGCGTCACGCTGAGCACGGCCACATCGATGGGATTCTTGTGGCGCGAAATCAGGGTTTGCAGCACGCCGACCATTTCAGCCGCAATCACGATGGTGTCGACCGCCTTGTGCGGCTGCGCCGCATGGCCGCCGGTGCCGCGCACGATGATGTCGAAGCGGTTGCTTGAGGCCATGGTCGGCCCCTTGCGGAAGCCGAAATGACCGACCGCCGAACCCGGCATATTGTGGATGCCGTAGATCTCGTCGCAAGGGAATTTATCGAACAGCCCGTCTTCGATCATCGCGCGGGCGCCGGCGTTGCCGCCTTCTTCGGCCGGCTGGAAGATGAAGTTGACGATGCCGTCGAAGTCGCGATGGGCCGCCAGATATTTGGCGGCGCCGAGCAACATTGCGGTATGGCCGTCATGGCCGCAAGCATGCATGCGGCCGGGGTTTTGCGAAGCATGGGCAAAGCGGTTGTGTTCGGGCATCGGCAAGGCGTCCATGTCGGCGCGCAAGGCGATCGAGCGCGGCTTGCCGGTCGCGGCCAGTCGGCTGCCACGCAGCACCCCGACCAAGCCGGTCTTGCCCAGGCCGCGGTGCACTTCAATGCCCCATGCGGCCAGCCTTTCGGCGACCAGGTCGGAGGTGCGGTTTTCCTGGAAGGCCAGTTCGGGATGGGCGTGAATATCGCGGCGTAAGGCGATGAATTCCTGGTGGTTGTCTTCGATGGCGGCGATCAGACTCATGGTGCAGGGCCTCTTGCTCAGCGGTTGATTCGGGTTTTGATGTCAGTGGCGATTTGAGCAGAAATCCCGCTCAATCCAGTCTGCAAGGCTTTGAAGCCGGCATTGCGCTTGCGGGTTTGCTCATCAGTCGGCAGGCGGCATTGCCGCATCGTTGAGGTGGCAGGCACTGGTATGCCCTTTGGTCAGCGTACGCAGCAACGGCATGTCGGTCCGGCATTGCGGCATGGCATGCGGGCAGCGCGGGTGAAAGGCGCAGCCCGTAGGCGGCCGCAGCGGCGAAGGCAACTCGCCCTTGATCGGAAGATAGTCGCGGCGCCGCGCGCCGATGCTCGGCAGCTCTGACAAGAGCGCCTGGGTATAAGGATGGTTGGGTTGGGTGAAGATGACTTCGGTCGGCGCCACCTCGACGATTCGACCCAGGTACATGATGACCACACGGTCCGAGATATGGCCCACCACGCCCAGGTTGTGGCTGATGAACAGATAGGTCAGTTCAAGGCTGCGGCGCAATTCCAGGAAGAGGTTGAGCACTTGCGCCTGGATCGACATATCGAGTGCGGCCACCGCTTCATCGCAAACGATCAGCTGCGGCTTGAGCGCCAGCGCACGTGCAATGCCGATGCGTTGGCGTTGACCGCCGGAAAACTGGTGCGGATAGCGTTGGCCGTAGTCGGGGTCGAGGCCGACCTGGCGCATCAGTCCGGCCACATAGTCGGCCTTGCCGGCTTTGGTCACCAAGCCATGCACCACCGGCGCCTCGCCGATGATGTCGAGCACATTCATGCGCGGATTCAGCGAAGCCATCGGGTTCTGGAAAATCATCTGCACGCCCAGCCCATAGGCGCGGCGCTCGTTGGCGGTCATTGCCTCAAGGCTCTTGCCCTTGTAGCTGAGCTGGCCTGCAGTCGGCGGATTGATGCCGGCAATGACGCGGCCCAGGGTCGATTTGCCGCAGCCCGACTCTCCCACCAGGCCGATGACTTCGCCGGCCTGGATGTCCAGGTTCACACCGGCAACCGCCTGTACCACCGAGGGTGTGTTGCGCGCACCCAGCAGGTTTGCGATCTGGCCTGCCAGATCGACCGGTTGCACGAAGTTCTTGCCGATGCCACGCAGTTGCAGCAGGCTGTTGGTGGCTGCCATGGTTGGGGTTTCCATCAGACCGCCTCGTGCCAGCAACGAACGCTTCTGGCGCCAGGCATTGCGACTGGCGGCGGCATATCCAGGCAGGTCGGGCTGGCGCGATTGCAGCGCGGCCTGAATGCACAACCTGGCGGCAAATGCAGCAGTGAGGGCGTCATGCCCGGAATCTGCTGCAGCGGGCGGCCATGGGTTGCACGGGTGGGAATGGAGTTGATCAGGCCCTGTGTGTAGGGGTGCGCGGGTCGCTGCACGACATCAGCCGTGGCGCCGCTTTCGACGATGCGCCCGGCATACATCACCGCAATCCGGTCGGCCAGTCCTGAGACTACGGCCAGATCATGCGTGATCCAGATCATCGCGGTACCGGTTTCACGGCAGAGCTTTTGCACTTCGTACAGGATCTGCGCCTGGATGGTGACATCGAGCGCCGTCGTCGGTTCGTCGGCAATGATCAGCTTGGGGCGGTTGAGCATCGCAATGGCGATGGCAACGCGCTGGCGCATGCCGCCGGACAGCTGATGCGGATAGGCCAGCAGGCGCTCGGCCGGCGACGCCATGCCGACCATGGTCAAGGCGTCCTGCGCACGGGCGCGAGCCGCCGCAGCACTGACCTTCTCATGGGCATGGATCGCTTCAACCATCTGCGTGTCAACCCGCAGGACCGGGTTCAGCGTCATCATCGGGTCCTGGAAGATCATGGCGATTTCCTTGCCGCGCAATTGCTGCAGACGCGACTCAGCTTGCCCCACCAACTCCTCGCCAAGATAGCGGATCTTCCCGCCCACGATACGGCCCGGCGCATCGATCAAACCGATGATTGAAAAGCCGGTGATGCTCTTGCCCGAACCGGACTCTCCGACCAGGCCCAGGATCTCGCCCGCCCGCACCTGCAGGTCGACACCGTCCACGGCCTTCACCACACCGCCATGGGTGAAAAAATGGGTTTGCAGCCCCTCGACTTCCAGCACCGGCAGCGCGGCGGGGTCAGGTAGGGCCGACAAATTCAGTGAATCATTCATCGGCTAATGGGCGTTGTGCGGGTTGAGGATGTCGCGCAAATGGTCACCCACCAGGTTGATGCCGATGATGGCCAGGGCCAGGGCAATGCCGGGGAAGAAGGAAATCCAGTAATCGCCCGACAGCATGAATTCAAAGCCATTGGCAATCAGCATGCCCAGCGAAGGCTCGGTGACCGGCACACCGACACCGAGGAAGGACAGGGTCGACTCCAGCGCAATCGCATGAGCCAGGTCGATGGTGGCGATCACGATCAAGGGCGGCAGGCAGTTGGGCAGCATATGGCGCAGCAGGATGCGCGGTGCGCCCAGCGCCATGCATTGCGCGGCCTCCACATATTCCTTGGCCCGCTCGACCAAGGCGGCGCCGCGCGCCGCGCGGGCGAAATAAGCCCATTGCACGATGATCAGCGCGATGATGACCTTGTCCACGCCCTTGCCAAGGATGGCCAGCAGGATCAAGGCTACCAGGATGGCCGGAAAGGACAACTGGATGTCGACGATGCGCATCACCAGCGCATCGATCCAGCCGCCAAAGTAGGCGGCTGTCAGCCCGGCAACGCTGCCGATGGCCAGAGCTGCGCCGACTGAAATGCCGCCCACCATCAAGCTGGTTCGCAGGCCGTAGAAGATTGCCGATAGCAGGTCTCGCGCCTGGCTGTCGGTACCCAGCCAATAGGTGAAGGTGCCGGCCGCGTTCTGGCTGCCGGGCGGCAACTTGGAATCGAAAATATCCAGCTTGCCGATGTCATAAGGGTTCTGCGGCGAGATCGCAGAAGCGAACAGCGCCAAGCCGACCGCCAGCAGCAACAAGGCCAAGCCGAACAGGGCCAGTTTGCTGGCGACGAATTCGCGTCTCAGGCGCTGTCCGGGAGTTTCGGGCCCTGGCAACAAGGCAAGCTCGGGCAGTGGGGTCTCGTTCATGCTTTGGCTGCCTGCAGACGCACGCGCGGGTCGAGCACCGAGTAGAGGATGTCGGTCGCGAGGTTGAGCATGACCAGAAAGAACACGATCAGGATCAGATAGGCCACGACCACCGGTCGATCGAGCGTGATGATCGAGTCGAGCAGCAGTTTGCCCATGCCCGGCCAGGCAAAGATGGTTTCGGTCACCACCGCAAATGCCACGACCTGGCCAAATTCAAGGCCCAGGACGGTGACGATGGGGATCATGATGTTTTTGAGCAGATGCACGCGCAGGATGCGGCTCCAGGCCAAGCCCTTGGCGCGAGCGAACTTGATGTAGTCCATCGGCAAGGCTTCGCGCGTCGCGGCACGGGTGACGCGGATGATCAGCGCCCCCTTGGCCATCGCGATGGTGCAGGCGGGCAAGATCAGATGCTGCAGGCCGTCCATGGTGAGCAAACTCAGGTCCAGCCTGCCGAGCCAGATGGTTTGGCCGCGGCCGCCGGAGGGCAGCCAGCCCAGGTAGACGGCAAACACCATGATGAGCATCAGGCCGACCCAGAAACTGGGCAGTGAAAAGCCTAGCACTGAACCGGTCATGATGCCTCGCGTGCTCAGCGCTTGCGGTTTCAGGCCGGCCCAGATGCCCAGGGGCACACCCAGCAGCGCCGCCAGGCTCATCGAGATGACGGCCAGTTCCAGCGTGGCCGGCATGCGCTCCAGAATCAGCCCCATGGCCGACTGGCCGGTGAGGAAGCTCTTGCCGAAATCGAACTGTGCCGCGTGCGCCATGAAGACGCCGTATTGCACCCACAAGGGTTTGTCCAGACCGAAATTGACGCGAATCGCGTCGCGATCCAGTTCGGTGGCGTCGGGGCTGGCCATCATCGAGACCGGATCGCCGACGACATACAGGCCGACAAAAACCAGCCCGGACATCACGGCCATGACCAGCAGGGCCTGCAACAGGCGGCGAATGACAAAGGCAAGCATGGGCGTCCGCCGTCAAGACGGCGCAAAGAGTCGCTATAAGGTTTCAGTCGTCGAGCGGGTACAGCTCATTTGACCAAGGTGACATGCTGAACCATGGTCTGCTGGTCGGCACGACCTTCGAAGGTGATGCCCTTTTTCATCGCCCACACCGAATGTTCGAAGTGGATCGGCAGCATGGCGAAATCAGCCATGGCCACCTCGCTGGCTTTGGCCAGAGCGGCAGCGCGCGGTCCGTCCTCCATCAAGGTGGCTGACTCGGCCACCAGCTTGTCCATCTCGGAATTGGAGTAGCGACTGCGGTTGGTGGTGCCTTGCCCTTTGTCCTTGTTGGGCGTCACCAGCAGCGAGTTCAAGGTGTTGGACATTTCGCCGGTCGCCGTGCCCCAGCCAGCCATATAGGCGCTGTAGGAATGCGAGTCGCGATTCTTGAAGAAAACGGCCGGCGCATTCGCATCGATGCTGGTCTTCACGCCAATGCGAGTCCACATGGCGGCAATCGTCTGCGCGACCTTGATGTCATTGATGTAGCGGCCATTCGGGGTGCCCAGGACGATCGTGAAACCATCCGGGTAGCCTGCCTCCTTGAGCAGGGCCTTGGCCTTTTCGGTGTCGACTTTCGGTGCCATCGCCAGATTCTTGCTTGCACCGGCCATCGGGTAAGGCAACAGCTGCCCTGCAGGAGTACCGACGCCGCCCATGATGCGTGCCACCAGAGCATGTCGGTCCAGACCCAGCGAGAGGGCCTCACGCACCTTTTTATCGAGCAAGGGGTTCTTGCCCTTGGTGCCTTCGATGCCGGGCGTCTGTTCGCCAAACTGGTCCAGCGCGACATAGATGATGCGGCTCGACGCCTTGGTCACCACCGTCAGTTTGGGGTCTTTTTGCAGGCGTTCGAGCACATCGGTCGGCGGATCTTCCACCAGATCAACATCCCCGGAGAGCAGGGCCGCAACGCGCGCGGCAGGGTTGCTGATGGGGCGGTAAATGACTTTGTCCCAGTCTGGTGCACGGCCCCAGTAATGTGGGTTGCGCTCGAAGATGACCTCGACGCCACGCTTCCAGGAAACAAACCGGTAGGGGCCAGCGCCGACCAGGCCGAGGCCGCCATTGAGTTCGGTGGTGGATTTGCCTTCTGGCAGGGGGCCGGCCATCGCCTTGGCCGACATGATGGGCAGGCCCACCATATTGACGGCCAGCAGCGGGTACGGGATTGCCGTGGTGATGCGCACGGTCAGCGGGTCGACTGCCTCGACTTTGTCAACTTCCTGGAGATAAATCTTGAACGACGATGGGCTGTTCGGGACCTTGGCTACGCGGTCGAAGGTGAAGACCACATCGGCGGCCGTCATCGGCGACCCGTCAGAAAACTTCACACCAGGGCGCAGCTTGAAGGTCCAGACCTTGCCTTTCGAAGACCATGATTCAGCCAGACAGGGCTTGATGCTGAGCTCCGGACCGGCACAAACCAGACCTTCAAACAGCGTCTGCGACAACTGGATATTGGGTGTGAGCGAGTGGTACTGCGGATCCATCGAAGTCGGCTCGGTCTTGAGTGCCACCACCAAGTCGCGTGCGAACGCAGCGGGGGATAGTCCGATGGCAGCAGTGATTGCAACTGTCATGGCCCAGCGGCAGATGGCCGGATGATTGGGCAAATTTCCGCGCATGAAACTTCTCCTGAATGGTGACGGGAATGATGAATTACCTTGTTGTCCCAATCATGCAAGCACAAGTTGTGCCATTCATGGTGACGGCCGCTTGAGAACGGCCAGGACAAATTCCCTGCTTCAGTATGACGCCTCGGCGCGGCAGCAAGAAGTCCGGTTTACCCCTACGCTTTGTCGGGCAAAGAAATGCCGCGATCTGAGGACCGGCTGGGCAAAGGCGGCCAGAATGCTGCGTTGATCAGATTGCAGAACAGGAACCCAAATGCGTGAATTCGAACGGTTGACCGAATTGGCTGACCTGGTGGGGCAAGAAGTCGGCCTGAGCGACTGGCTGCTGGTCGATCAGGCGCGCATCCAGCGTTTTGCCGATGCGACCGATGATCAGCAATGGATCCATACCTCGCCTGAGCGTGCCGCAGCCGGGCCCTTCGGCGGCACGATCGCACATGGTTTTTTGACGCTGAGCCTGTTGCCGGTTTTCTTCGACACTGGCTTCAAGGTCACCGAAACGCGAATGGGCATCAACTACGGGCTCAACAAGGTACGTTTTCCGGCGCCGGTGCCGGTCAACAGCCGGCTGCGCGGTCGTTTCAAGCTCTTGAACTTCGACGCGATCGAAGGTGGCGTGCAG
>CANFIC010000170.1 GCA_947446685.1 Burkholderiales bacterium | reverse complement strand
CTGATCAGCCTGGCCTTGCTGGCCAAGGCAGCGGGCGAACAAAAGCCTGCTGTCGCCAAGTTCCAATCGTTGGAGCAGGCATGAACTCGCAGGCGCTGTTCGACGGAATCCTGGCCCTCGTGGCCTTCTCGGTGGCCTGGCAATCGGCAAAGGCCCCGGCATTGCGCCTGGCTTGCGCCATGCTTGGGGCGGCCGCGCTGCTCGGCACACTGCGCTTTTCAGGCCTGCTGCCCTTGCCTTCGCTGCACCAATTGATCTCAATGCTCGGTGCTGCTGCGGCCTTGCCGCTGCTGGCGGTTTCGGTGATCTGGCCCGAGAACGCGGTTGCCACACAGCGGCGCTCGGCCTGGATTTTCGCGGTGGTCGCAGCGACGCTGGGCATGATGATCGTCGTCCAGCTCGGCTTCAAGCCATGGGCACCAGCCTGCACCTTGTTGGCCGTCGTCAGCCTGCTGCTGGTCTCGCTGAAACGGCAAGACTGGCTGGCGGCAGCCGGCGGCGCCTGCCTGCTGGCGGCCTCACTGGCCTTTGTTGCAAAGTTGCAGCTGGCTGGTCTCCAAGCCGGTGACTTGCTGCATATCGGCATGTCAGCAGGTCTGTGGCTGCTCGGCCGGCGGGCGCAGGCCACAGCCACAGCCGCGCGGCTTTCACTCAGCGTTTAAGCTCAGGCCGCAGCGGCGATAAACAGCGCATCGAGCTCGGCGTAGCAGCGCTCGCGCCGCGCCGCGCCGATGAAGCTGGCCTCGAAGCTGTTGCGCAATAGCTGCCAGGCATGGCGTGCATTCAGCGCCTTGTTGGCAGCAAAAGTCTGAACCAGATTGGCGTTCAGATAGCCGCCGAAATAGGCCGGATCGTCGGAATTGACCATCGCGCACAGGCCCGCATCAAGCATCGCGGCGAGCGGATGCGCGGCCAGTGAGTCGACCACGCAGAGCTTCAGATTCGACAAGGGGCAGACCGTCAGCGGCATCCGCGAAGCCTTCAACCGCTGCACCAGCGCGGCGTCTTCGAGGCAACGCACGCCATGGTCGATGCGCTCGACCTGCAGGATGTCGAGCGCGCTGCTGATGTAAGCGGGCGGCCCTTCCTCGCCCGCGTGCGCGACGACATGCAGACCCAGCTCGCGGGCCCGCGCATAGACCCTGGCGAACTTCTCGGGCGGATGGCCGCGCTCGCTGCTGTCGAGACCCACGCCGATGAAATGCTCGCGCCAGGGCAGCGCCGCCTCCAGCGTGGCCAGCGCCTCTTCCTCGCTCAAATGGCGCAAGAAGCAAAGAATCAATTCGGCGCTCAGACCCAGTTCGGCCTGAGCCTTCTGGCAAGCAAGGTGCAGGCCGGCAATCACCGTCTGCATCGCGACACCGCGGCTGGTATGGGTCTGCGGATCGAAAAAGATTTCGGTGTGGACGATATGGTCGGCCGCTGCCCGTTCGAAATAGGCCCAGGCCATGTCGAAGAAATCAGCCTCGGTCAGCAGCACGCTGGCGCCGGCGTAATAAATGTCGAGAAAACTCTGCAGGTCGCTGAATGCATAAGCCTCGCGCAGCGCCTCGACATCCGCATAGGCCAGCTTCACACCGTTGCGCTGTGCCAGCTTGAAGATCAGCTCGGGCTCAAGCGAGCCCTCGATATGCATATGCAACTCGGCCTTGGGCGCCCGGCACAGCAGGGCCGGCAAGGCAGAAGGGTCGATGGCATCGAAGTCGATATTTTTCATGTTGTCCATAAATTGCAAAAAACCCGCCTGACTGTCGCCGGGCGGGTTTCAGTCCAGCTCAAACCGGATTACTTGCCGCTCGGCACCTTGCCTTCAACGCCCTTGACGTAGAACATCACGCCGGAGAGGAACTTGTCATCGGCCACTTCATCCTTCTTGAGGATCAGCTTGCCGTCCTGACCGGTCAGCGGACCCTTCCAGATCGCGAAACTGCCATCCTTCAGACCAGCCTTGACGGTCGCTACCTGAGCCTTGACTTCGGCCGGCACCACATCGGCCACCGACACCATGTCGATAGCGCTTTCCTTGACACCCCACCAGGCATGCTTGCCAGCGCCTGCCGCCCATTTGCCGTCGAGCGCTTCACGCACTGAGGACAGATAGTAGGGCGTCCAGTTGATCACAGCCGAACCCAGATGGGCTTTGGGGCCGTAAGCGGTCATGTCGGAATCCCAGCCGAAAGCGTATTTGCCATTCTTCTCGGCGGTCTGCAGCACGGCCGAGCTGTCGGTGTTCTGCATCAGCACGTCGGCGCCGCCATTGATCAAGGATTGCGCTGCTTCGGTTTCCTTGGGCGGGTTGAACCAGTCATTGACCCACACGACCTTGACCTTGACCTTCGGATTGCCGCTCTGCGCACCCAGCGTGAAGCTGTTGATATTGCGGATCACTTCGGGAATCGGCATCGAGCCGACAAAGCCCAGCGTGTTGGTCTTGGTCATCTTGCCGGCGATCACGCCAGCCATGTAAGCGCCTTCATAGGTGCGCGAGTCATAAGTGCGCATATTGTCGGCTTGCTTGTAGCCGGTGGCATGCTCGAACTTGACGTCCTTGGCATCGCCGGTGACCTTCAGCATCGGCTCCATATAGCCAAAGGTGGTGCCGAAAATCATCTTGTTGCCCTGCGCGACCAGATCGCGGAAGACGCGTTCTGCATCGGCGCCTTCAGGCACTTTTTCGACGAAGCTGGTAGCGACCTTGTCGCCGAATTCCTTTTCAATCGCCTTGCGGGCATTGTCATGCGCGAAGGTCCAGCCGCCATCGCCGACCGGGCCGACATAGGCAAAAGCGATCTTCAGCGGCTCTGGCTTCGCTGCAGCCGAAGCCGGTGCCGCAGGTGCTGCGGCTTCTTCCTTCTTGCCGCATCCGACCAGCGCTGCCGCAGCAGCGAGGGCGGTCAAGCCGGCAAACTTCATCAAGTGGCGTTTACTGTTCAATGCAATCTCCTTCGGTTGGCGAAAAATGAGCCCGTCAAGAGCCCGGGAAAAACGGTTTACCCAGCGATGCCGGCATGTTGGCACGAATAAAGCCGGCATTGCTCGAAATCAGCACCAGCACCAGGATGGTGGCCAGATAAGGCAGCATGCTGAGGAACTGGCTTGCCACCTCGACCCCCTGCCCCTGCAGATGAAACTGCAGCATCGTGACAAAGCCGAATAGATAAGCACCGAGCAAGACTCGTGCCGGGCGCCAAGTGGCAAACGTAGTCAAGGCCAGGGCGATCCAGCCCTTGCCGGCGATCATGCCTTCGACCCACAGCGGCGTATAAACCACCGACACATAGGCCCCGGCCAGCCCGCAGAGCGCCCCGCCCGCCATCACGGCAGCCAACCGGATGCGGCGCACCGGATAACCCAGCGCATGGGCCGATTCGGGCGACTCGCCGACCGCCCGCAGCACCAGACCGGGGCGCGAGCGGTAGAGAAACCAGCTCAATCCCGCCACCAGGAGGATCGCGCCATAGACAAGCGGATGCTGCTTGAAAAACGCCGGGCCGATGAACGGGATGTCGGCCAGCCAGGGGATTTCATAGCTGGGCCTGGCGCTGAGTTTTTCCTGCGTGTAGCGGATGCCGACAAAGGCCGAGAAGCCGGCGCCGAACAGACTCAGGGCCAGGCCGGCCGCATATTGGTTGGTATTGAGCCAGATGACCAGCAGGCCGAACAAGCCGGCCAGCAAGGCCCCTGCGCCCATGCCGGCGGCAAAAGCCAGCCAGTCGCTGCCGGTATGCACCGCAGTGGCAAAGCCAGCCACCGCAGCGACCAGCATCAGCCCTTCGGCACCGAGGTTGACGATGCCCGCACGCTCGTTGATCAACAGGCCCAATGCGGCCAGCGCCAGCAAGGTGCCGGCGTTCATCGAGGCAGCAATCAGCAACGCGACAGAATCCATGGGGATCAGGCCTTCACGCTCGGGGCGACGCGGGAATGCACCCAGCGCAGACGGTAATGGATCAAGGTATCGCAGGCCAGCAGCGTGAACAGCAGCAGGCCCTGGAACACACCGGTGATCGCCTTGGGCAGACCGAGGCGCGACTGCGCCAATTCGCCGCCGATATAGAACATGCTCATCAGGATGCTCGAAAACAGGATGCCGGCCGGATGCAAGCGCCCGACAAAGGCGACGATGATCGCGGCAAAGCCATAGCCCGCCGGCACATAGGGCGTCAATTGTCCCAGCGGCCCAGCGACTTCAAGTGCTCCAGCCAGCCCGGCCATGCCGCCCGACAGCAGCAAGGCGGTCCAGAGCGCGCGCCGCGACGAGAACCCGGCATAGCGCGCCGCCGCCGGAGCCAGACCGCCGACCTGCAAGGCGAAACCGGCATAGGTGCGGAACATCAGCAGCCAGCCAGCGACGATCGAGGTCAGCGCGATCAGCACGCCGATATTGGCGCGCCAGCCGTCGAGCAGCCGCGGTATCTTGGTCACGGCCAGAAAGGTGATCGACTGCGGAAAGTTGTAACCATTCGGGTCCTTCAAGGGCCCGTAAACCATATAGCCGAGCAGCAGGTCGGCAACATAGACCAGCATCAGGCTGACCAGGATTTCATTGGCGTTGAAGCGGTCGCGCAGCAAGGCGGTGATGCCGGCCCAGGCCATGCCGCCGAGCACGCCGGCAGCCAGGATCGCCGCGACGATCCAGCGGCTGCTGTTCGCATCGGCCTGCATCGCGACCCAGCCAGCGGCCAGCGCACCGATCACGAACTGACCTTCGGCGCCGATGTTCCAGACATTCGATCGGAAACAAACCGCCAAGCCGAGCGCGATCAAGAGCAGCGGCGTGGCTTTCAAAGACAGCTCGCTCCAGGCATTGACCGAGCGGATCGGTTCCCAGAAAAACATCTGCAGCCCGCGCAAGGGGTCGCGCCCGAGCAGCAAGAAAAGCCCGATGCCGATCAGCACCGTGATCAGCAGCGCCAGCAGCGGCGACGCCAGCGACATCAACTTCGAGGGTTGCGGCCTGGTTTCAAGCTTCAGCATGTTGGCTGACCTCCTGCGGCCAGAGCCCGCTCATCCATTCGCCGATCAAGGCCCGGCTGGCGTCAGCAACCGCCAGCGCCGGCGAAAGCCGGCCTTGCGCCATCACCACCAACCGGTCGCTGATCTCGAACAACTCGTCGAGTTCCTCGCTGACCACCAGCACCGCACAGCCGCCGTCGCGCAGCTTCAGCAACTCGGCACGGATCTGCGCTGCGGCGCCGACATCGACGCCCCAGGTCGGCTGGCAGATGATCAGCACCTTCGGGTTGGCGTCGACTTCGCGACCGACGATGAATTTCTGCAGATTGCCGCCCGACAGGCTGCGTGCCACCGCGCCCGCGCCGCCGGCCCGCACTTGAAAGCGCGCGATCAGGTCCTGCGCCAGCTGCTGCACCTTTTGAGTGCGTATCCAACCGATGGAGGTGACGTTTTCGGTGCGCGTCAGCAAGGTGTTCTGCGCCAGCGACAAGGTCGGCACAGCGCCGCGTCCGAGCCGCTCTTCGGGCACGAAATGCAGACCCAGGCGACGCCGTTTGCTGGCGCTGGCCCCAGCGATGTCGGCGCCGAACAAATGCAGCTGGCCTGGCGCAAGCCTGGTGTCTTCGCCCGACAAGGCGGCCATCAGCTCCTGCTGGCCATTGCCCGAGACACCGGCAATGCCGAGGATTTCGCCGCGCCGCAATTGCAGGCTCAAATCGACCAGCGAAGTGCCAAACGGCGACTCCTTGGCCAGATTCAGGTCGCGTAACTCGAGCACCGTGACACCGACCGACGGCTGCGCCAGCGGGTCGAGCTGGCGCAATCGCGGCGGCTCGGCGCCGATCATCAGGCGCGACAACTCGGCATTGCTCTGCGTGCGCGGATCGACTTCGCCGGTGACGCGGCCGCCACGCAGCACCGTGCAATGCGAACAGAGCGCCCTGATTTCATCGAGCTTGTGGCTGATATAGAGAATCGAGCAACCCTGCGCGGCCAACTGGCGCAGCGTGACAAAGAGCTTGTCGACCGCCTGCGGCGTCAGCACTGAAGTCGGCTCGTCGAGGATCAGCAGTTCCGGCTTGCCCATCAAGGCACGGATGATTTCGACCCGCTGGCGTTCGCCGACCGACAGACTATGCACAGGGCGCAGCGGGTCGATGTCGAGGCCGTAGCTTTCGGCCAGCAAACGGATGCGCGCCGTCACCTCGGCCAGGCCCAAACCCTTGTCCAGGCCGAGCCAAACGTTCTCGGCCGCGGTCAAGGTATCGAAGAGCGAGAAATGCTGGTAGACCATGCTGATGCCCAGCTGCCTGGCCTGCGCCGGACTCTTGATCTGCACCGGCCGGCCGTTCCAGACCATCAGGCCTGCGTCGGGTTGCACCGCACCGTAGATGATCTTCATCAGCGTTGATTTGCCGGCCCCGTTCTCGCCCAGCACCGCATGGATCCGGCCCGCCTCGACTTTCAGGCTGACCTGGTCATTGGCCTTGACTGCCGGGTATTGCTTGCTGATGCCGCTGAGCTCAAGGCGCAGCGGCAAGTTCGGCATCTGGCTTGGTGGCTGGCTCATCGGGGGGGATTATCGTCAAGCAGAGTCGCGTTGATAAAGAATTTGGCCGGCAACATGGCTGGCCACCAGATTGCGTTCGTCTGACAAGGCCATCCAGGCGAAAACTCTCTCATGCAATTCTCGCGCCACTTGCATTCGCGCTTGCGCCACTGGTCCGCAAGCCCAGTCCCAGATGCAGAAGTCGGCCATGCAGCCGGTATCAAACGACCCGATCTCGGCGCCCAGACCCAGGGCTTCGGCAGCGCCGCGCGTGGCCGCATGCAGCGCCACCCAGGCGCTAAGCCGGTGCCCCGAAAGTGCTTGCACCTTGTAGCCATCGAGCAGATTGCGCTGGATCGACAAACTGGTGCCGCCGCCGACATCGCTGGCCACGCTGACGGCAATGCCGGCGTCAATAGCCGCTGGCCAATCGAACAGACCGCTGCCAAGAAACAGGTTCGACGATGGGCAAAAAGCCAACTGTGTGCCACTCCGGGCCAGCACTTGGCGGTCCTGTGCATCAAGCCAGATGCCATGGGCCAGCACGGCGCGCGGGTGCAGCAGCCCTTCACGCGCATAGACGTCAAGGTAGCTGCGCGCATTCGGAAACAGCTCGGCAACCCAGCGGATCTCGTCGCGGTTTTCGGCCACATGGGTCTGCATATAAAGCGTTTGATCGGCCCGGCAGAGCGCACCGGCCATCGCCAACTGAGCCTGGCTGCTGGTCGGCGCGAACCTCGGCGAGACCGCATAAGCCAGCCGGCCCTGACCATGCCAGCGCTCGATCAGGTCGATGCAGTCGCGCTCGGCCTGCATCACGTCGTCGCAAAGCTCAGGCGGCGCATGGCGGTCCATCAGCACCTTGCCGGTGATCAAGCGCATGCCGCGCCTTGCTGCGGCTTCGAACAGCGCTTCGGCCGAGCCCTTGTGGACGGTGGCGAAGACCATGGCCGAAGTCGTGCCATGGGCCAGCAAGGCGTCGAGAAAGCGGCTCGCACCCAGGCGCGCCACTGACGGGTCTGCATAAGCTGCCTCGACCGGAAAGGTATAGCGCGTCAACCAGTCGAGCAGCTCGGTGCCGTAGGAAGCGATCACCTCCAACTGCGGGCAATGCACATGGGTGTCGACAAAGCCGGGCAGGATCAGGCGGCCGCTGTGATCGTGCTTGTCCCAGCTCGAATCGGGTTCCTCCGACTGGGTGCCGACGATCAGGCCGTCTCCAACCAGCAGCCAGCTGTCAGGCTGGAAGCGCACGCCGGGGCTGTCCAGTTGGCCCCAGCGCGGTGTTGCGGTGAAGTCGAGCAGATCGCCGCGATATGCATGCCTGTTGACTTGTGGGCTGGACAAAGGAAGGGTCATTGACGCGGATCTGGTCTGGGTTATTTTTTACTGTTTAGTAAATATAGCGGCTTTATCAGCTAT
>CANFIC010000169.1 GCA_947446685.1 Burkholderiales bacterium | reverse complement strand
ATGTAGGGTAAGGATGGTTCATCCCGCTGTCACATCGGTTATTGCCACCCGCGTCAGCGGCTCAATACCCGACCCTGCTTGACTCTCAGCTGGATGCCGGCCAGCGCATCCAGGTTCTGTAGCGGATTGTCGGCCAGCAGCAGAAAACTCGCTTCGCAACCGTTGTCGAAACATCCCAGGCGCCGCTTCGGGAAGAGCGCGCGCGGCGTGTCGATACTGGCGATGCGCAGCAGCGCGGCCCGCTCAAGGACGCCGAGCGCATCGAGACTGCGCATTTCGGCCAACGAGTTCGAGGTGAAATCGTCCGAGCCCAGCAAGAGCGGCACACCGGCATTCAAAAGCAGGCGCAGGTTCTCGACCTGCAGTTTGTGCACGGCGGCCAAGCGCTCGGGCGACATGCGGAACAGCGCTGTTGCAGCGGTCGCGGTGATCACTCCGATCTTGCGTTTACCGGCTTCGGCAGCGACCTCGGGGCTGATCCGGTATTGTTCGACACTGCTGCCTTCGTGAAAAAAATAGCCCGGCAGATGGTCAATCCAATCGACCCCCGCCTGGACCGCTAGCGCAAAGTCAGCCGCCGTTTCGACATGGGCGATGACCCTTAATTTATCCTGGTGGGCGCGCCTGACGATCAGTGCCGGCAACTCGGGCTTGAGCCCCAGACGGCCTTGCTGCCGCGGGTCGGCGCGAAGCTCCGGGCTTTCGACCCGGCTCAGCATCAGTTTGACCAGATCGGTTTTGCGGCTTGTCACCAGCGGCCATTTCTGGGCGACTTGCTCGGCCTGGTCGATGATCAGCACCGCCTTGTCGGAGAAGTCCTCAAGCTTTGGTTTGGCTGCTGTCGGATCATCGCTTGGCTCCATCAACTGGGCCAGTGGCAAGCCGTCGGACGAGGTGATGCAAGCGGTGGTAAACAGCACATCGGGCATGGCCGGCTGGCCGGCCAAAGTCCGCACAGTGGCCACTGCAGTCGGTTCGCCGCA
Organism: Burkholderiales bacterium; assembly: GCA_947446685.1. Lineage (GTDB taxonomy): Bacteria > Pseudomonadota > Gammaproteobacteria > Burkholderiales > Burkholderiaceae_C > Paucibacter_A. The sequence continues at coordinate 6,978 of CANFIC010000169.1, read as the reverse complement.
TTGCATCGCTGCGTAGAACACGCCGTCGTTCAGGTAGCTGCCGGCAAAGCGGGCGAAGCCCCAGCTGTTCTGCAAATTGTTGTTGTTCGCTTCGGCCAGCGGCGAGATCAGGAACTGGCCTTTCAGGTCCATGCGTCGCTGCGCGCGCTTGATTTTCTGGCTGGTGAAGCGCCCGTCCTTGACATACAGGGTGCCGCGTTTGAAGTTTTGACCGTCGAACCAGCGGGCGTTTTTCAACTCCATCGTGACTGCGGGGCCGGCACGGAAGTTGTCGTTGTCAGGCTTGCCCAGGCAGGGTCCGGCCAGCAAGACTGAAAAAAGCAAAAGAATGGGGTGCAGTCGCATAAGGACGCCATGCTAGCGGGCTTTGCTACGGGCGGACCATAGAATCTGCCCCCATGGCCAGTAAAGCACCCTCACAAACACAATCTTCAGCGGCAGGCAGTTACGGAGAAGGCTCGATCCGGGTGCTCAAGGGCCTGGAGCCGGTCAAGCAGCGCCCCGGTATGTATACCCGCACCGGCAACCCGCTGCATACGATCCAGGAAGTCATCGACAACGCTGCCGATGAGGCCCTGGCCGGTTTCGGCAAAAAGATCGATCTGGTCCAGCATGGCGATGGCTCGGTCACGGTCTCCGACGATGGCCGCGGCATCCCCTTCGGCCTGCATCCCGAAGAAGGCGTGTCGGTGGTCGAGATCGTCTTCACCCGCTTGCATGCCGGGGGCAAGTTCGACAAGGGTTCGGGCGGCGCCTACAGCTTTTCAGGCGGTTTGCATGGCGTGGGCGTCAGCGTCACCAATGCGCTGGCCAAGCGACTTGAAGTGACGGTCTGGCGCGACGGTCAGGTCGCCAGCCTGGCTTTCGAAGGTGGCGATGTGGTCGAGCCGGTCAGCATTCGCCGGGCCGAGCGCGGCGAGCGCAAGCAGGGCACCAGCGTGCGCGTCTGGCCCGACGCGAAATATTTTGAAAGCGCCGAGCTGCCCAAGGGCGAGTTGCTGCACCTGTTGCGCAGCAAGGCGGTGCTGATGCCGGGCGTCACGGTGACGCTGAAAAACGAGAAGAGCGGCGAACTACTGACCTGGGTTTATCAAGGCGGCCTGCGCGACTATCTGCTGCAGACCTTGCAGTTTGACGCTCTGATTCCGCTGATCGAAGGTGCGCAATATGCCGGCCGCGCCGAGACCGAGAATTTTGCCGAAGGTGAGGGTGCCGCCTGGGTGCTGGCCTTCACCGAAGAGGGCGCGCCGGTGCGCGAAAGCTATGTCAATCTGATCCCGACGGTGGCCGGAGGCACGCATGAATCCGGTCTCAAGGACGGCTTGTTCGGCGCGATCAAGGGCTTCATTGAAATGCACAGCCTGCTGCCCAAGGGTGTCAAGCTGATGCCTGATGATGTGTTTTCGCGCGCCAACTTCGTGCTGTCAGCCAAGGTGCTGGATCCGCAGTTCCAGGGTCAGACCAAGGAGCGTTTGAACAGCCGCGATGCCTTGCGCTTGGTGTCGAGCTATGTGAAGCCGAGCCTCGAACTTTGGTTGAATCAGCATGTCGAGCATGGCAAGAAGCTTGCCGAGTTGGTGATCAAGCAGGCGCAGACGCGTCAGCGGGCCTCGCAGAAGGTTGAAAAACGCAAGGGCTCGGGTGTGGCGGTGCTGCCCGGCAAGCTGACCGATTGCGAGAGCCGCGACATCCTGCACAACGAAATCTTCCTGGTCGAAGGCGATTCGGCCGGCGGTTCGGCCAAGATGGGCCGGAACAAGGAAACCCAGGCGATCCTGCCGCTGCGTGGCAAGGTGCTCAATACCTGGGAGGTCGAGCGTGACCGCCTGTTTGCCAATAACGAGATCCACGACATCTCGGTGGCCTTGGGGGTCGACCCGCATGGCAAGAATGACAGCCCGGACCTGAGCGGCCTGCGTTACGGCAAGGTCTGCATCCTGTCCGATGCTGATGTCGACGGCTCGCATATCCAGGTGCTGTTGTTGACCTTGTTCTTTCGCCATTTCCCCAAGCTGGTCGAGACCGGCCATGTCTATGTGGCACGACCACCGCTGTACCGGGTCGATGCCCCGGCGCGCGGCAAAAAGCCGCCGGCGAAGATCTATGCGCTCGACGAAGGCGAGCTCGGCGCGACATTGGACAAGCTGCGCAAAGAAGGCGCGCGCGATGGCAGTTGGAGCATCAGCCGCTTCAAAGGGCTGGGCGAGATGAGTGCCTTGCAGTTGTGGGATACGACCCTGAACCCCGAGACGCGCCGGCTCAGCCGCATCGTCTACGGACAGCTTGACCTCGGGCAGACGGAAACGGCGATCAACAAATTGATGGGTAAGGGCGAGGCCGCGTCCCGGCGCGAACTGATGGAAATTCACGGTGATTCGGTCGAGGTCGATGTATGAACGCGCGTCGATTCAAGCCTGAGCGGAACAAGACATGAACCAGACCACGATCGATTTTGATCCGCCCCCCGAGCCCTCAGCTGATGATGGTGATGCGCTGACGCTGGCGCATTATGCCGAGCGGGCTTACCTCGAATATGCGCTGTCGGTTGTCAAGGGCCGGGCGCTGCCCGATGTCTGCGATGGACAGAAACCGGTGCAGCGCCGCATCCTCTATTCGATGGAGCGGATGGGACTGGCTTTCAGCGGCAGCAGCGGCCCCAAGCCGGTCAAAGGGGCGCGTGTCGTTGGCGATGTGCTCGGCCGTTTCCACCCGCATGGCGACCAGTCGGTCTACGACGCGCTGGTCAGGATGGCTCAGGATTTCTCCCAGCGCTATCCGCTGATCGACGGCCAGGGCAACTTCGGCAGTCGCGATGGCGATGGCGCAGCGGCGATGCGCTATACCGAGGCAAGGTTGGCGCCAATTGCGCGGCTCTTGCTTGATGAGATCGACGAAGGCACGGTCGAGTTCACGCCGAACTATGACGGCTCGACCCAGGAGCCACGGCAGCTGCCGGCGCGCCTGCCCTTTGTGCTCTTGAACGGCGCCAGCGGCATCGCCGTCGGCATGGCCACCGAGGTGCCCAGCCACAACTTGCGTGAGGTCGCTGCAGCGGCTGTAGCCCTGCTGAAACACCCGACCTTGAGTGACGACGAGTTGTTCGAGCTATTGCCGGGCCCTGACTATCCGGGCGGCGGCCAACTGATCAGCCCGGGCGAAGATATTCGCGCCGCTTACCTGACCGGCCGCGGCAGCATGAAATTGCGTGCACGCTGGAAGATCGAAGAGCTGGCGCGTGGTCAATGGCAGTTGGTCGTCACCGAACTTCCACATGGTTGCAGCAGTCAACGTGTGCTGGAAGAAATCGACGAGCTGTCCAACCCCAAGGTCAAGACTGGCAAGAAGGCGCTGAGCCAGGAGCAGATGTTGCTCAAGGCCGGCCTGTTGGCGGTGCTCGATTGCGTGCGCGACGAGTCGAACAAGGACGCTGCGGTGCGTCTCGTGTTCGAGCCCAAGAGCCGTGCGGTCGAACAGCAGGACTTGATCTCGGTGCTGCTGGCCCAGACCAGCCTGGAGACTTCGGCTTCGGTCAACCTGACGATGATCGGCGCCGATGGCCGGCCGACGCTGAAAAGCCTGCGCCAGATCATCAATGAATGGCTCGGCTACCGTCAGCAGACGGTACAGCGCCGAACACAGCACCGGCTGACCCGGGTGCTCGACCGCATCCATGTGCTCGAAGGGCGCTACCTGGTGCTGTTGAACATCGACGAGGTGATCCGCATCATCCGCAATGCCGACGAGCCCAAGCCTGCGCTGATCGAGCGCTTCAAGCTGAGCGACCGGCAGGCCGAGGATATTCTGGAGATCCGCCTGCGCCAGCTCGCCAGGCTCGAAGCGATCAAGATCGAGCAGGAGCTCAAAGCGCTGCGCGAAGAAGAGATCCGCTTGGCTGCGATCCTCGGCGATGCGGCCGTATTGAAGCGGCTGCTGGTGAAGGAAATCGAGGCCGATGCCAAGCAATATGGCGACGCGAGGCGCACGTTGATCCAGACCGAAAAGCGCGCGACGACCGAAGTGAAGATCGTCGATGAAGCGGTCACCGTCGTCGTCAGCGCCAAAGGCTGGGTGCGGGCCTTGAAAGGCCACGAGCTCGACAAGGCCGCGTTGGCCTTCAAGTCGGGCGACCAGCTCTACGGCACTTTTGCCTGCCGCAGCGTCGACCCCCTGATCATCTTCGGCGCCAATGGCCGGGTCTATTCCGTGCCGGTGGCATTGCTGCCGGGCGGGCGCGGCGATGGCCAGCCGATCACGACCATGATTGAGCTCGAAGCGGGCAGCCAGATCGCGCATTTCCATGCCGGCAGTGCGCAGCAGCGCCTGGTGCTCGCAGGCAGCGGAGGCTATGGCCTGATCGCGCAGGTCGGCGATCTGGTCGGCAGGCAAAAGGCCGGCAAGACCTTCCTCACTTTGGAAGGCGACGAGCAGGCATTGGCACCCGCACCGGCGCCGGAAAATGTTTCAGCGCAATTGGCTTGCCTGTCATCGGTGGGCCGATTGCTGACTTATCCGCTTGACGAGCTCAAGCATCAACCGAAAGGCGGCCGTGGCCTGACCTTGATCGATCTCGATAAGGGCGAGACCTTGCTCAGCGTGGCGGTCTTCCTGCAGGCCCTGCGCGTGATTGGTAGCGGGCGTGGCGCCAAGCCCAAGGACGAGTTGTTCAAGGGCGTGGCGCTGGCCAGTTATGCCGGCCGGCGTGCGCGCAAGGGCCGTCAGGTCGAGGCTATGCAAAAGGTTTTCAAGCTTTTGGCACCCTGAAAATTGCCTGGAAAATGACGGCCTCGGGCCTAGATTGAACTGGGGGGCAAGCAAGGTTTGCACAGCGGGGTCGTGGAGACTCGGTCCTGCCAGATGGCGAAAACCTGTTCATCTCAACCTTTCACGGAGCCCTAGACATGATGAAACTCAAATCAATTGCTGCCACCGCCTTGCTGGGCGGTCTATCTATCGCCGCGACGGCGAACACCTACGACCTCGGCACCCTTGACTCGACGGCCTTTGACACCTTGGGCCTGTTCTCTGCCAAGTACGCGGCCAACTCGGTGCTTTCCGACGATTGGAACTTCACGATCGGCAAGCATTCTGCTGTTTCCTTCAGCGCCTTGCAGACTTTCGCCGTTTCTTCTGGCGCAATCAGCAATTTTTCCGGGGTGCTGGTCGGGTATGGTGATCTGGCATCGACATCGAGTGCCGGCAATACCATGTTGAGCTGGACCGGCGCCCTCGCAAGTGGCAGCTACACCGTCCATGTCACCGGTATGACGAATTTAAAGAATGCGGCCTACCTTGGCACGGTATCAGCGTCTCCCGCTCCCGAGCCCGAAACCTATGCGATGCTGCTGGCAGGTCTGGGCGTGGTCGGCTTTGTGGCGCGCCGCCGCAGACCCAGCTGACAGCCTTGGCAGCATGAACGACCAGCGGGCCATGCCCGCTTTTTTATTGCCAGTTCAGATTCTTGCCATCGCCGCTGCGCATTCAGGTATCAGCGCCGGTCCCTTGTAGATCAAGCCGGTGTAGATCTGCACCAGGTCGGCACCAGCCTGCAGCTTGGTTCTTGCATCGGCGCCGCTGAGCACGCCGCCGACGCCGATGATCGGGTAGCTGGCGCCCAGGGCTGCGCGCAGCAGTCGGATCACCTTGTTGCTGGCCTCGAAAACCGGCCGGCCGGACAGCCCGCCGGCTTCTTCTGCATGGCGCAGGCCTTTCACGGCATCGCGTGCAATCGTCGTGTTGGTGGCGATCACGCCATCGATGCCATTGGCAAGCAGCGTCCTGGCGATCACGGCGACTTGCGCTTCGTCGAGGTCTGGGGCGATCTTCACCAGCATCGGTACCTGCCGCTTTGCCGCCGTCTCAAGCTTCAGTTTGCGTTCTTGCAAGCTCGAAAGCAGGGCATCGAGCGCCGCATCGCTCTGCAATTCGCGCAGGTTCTTGGTGTTCGGACTGGAGATATTGACTGCGATGTAGTCGGCATGGGGAAATACCCCTTCGAGCGCGAGCAGGTAATCGTCGGCGGCCCGCTCGATCGGTGTGACTGCGTTCTTGCCGATGTTGAGTCCGACGATTCCGCCCTTGGCGCGGAAGGTCCTGGCCCGCTGCACATTGGTCAGGAAAGACGCCAGGCCTTCGTTGTTGAAGCCCAGGCGATTGATCAAGGCTTCGGCTTCGGTCAAGCGGAACATCCGTGGCTTGTCGTTGCCGGGCTGCGCTTTGGGTGTCACCGTACCGACTTCGATGAAGCCAAAACCCATGGCGCCGAGGCCGTCGATGCAGCGGCCATTCTTGTCCAATCCGGCGGCCAGGCCGATCCGGTTGGGGAACTTCAGTCCGGCCAGCTGCAGGGGGTCTTCGACCCGCTTTTGCGACCACAGGCATTGCGCAGGGGTGTTCTGCAAGCGCGCCAGCGTATGCAAGGTCAGCTCATGGGCTTGCTCGGGGTCGATGCCGAACAGAAACGGGCGGGTCAGGGCGTAGGGGATCAACTGCATCGTGGGATTGTCTCATCGGCCCTGGCTGCATAGATAATCCTGGGCATGACAACATTTGAAAACAGGCTCGACTTCGAGGTCGGCTCCCGCGATGCCACCCGAGACGCCACCCGCACCGATGACACCAGAATCCAGGCAGTTCGCCCGCTGATCTCGCCGGCCTTGTTGCTCGACGAGCAACCGGCTTCCGATGCCGCACTGGAAATGGTCGAGAACGCACGAGCCGGCATCAGCGCGATCCTGCAGGGGCGCAGCGACCGCCTGCTGGTCGTCGTCGGCCCCTGCTCGATCCACGATCATGACCAGGCAATGGAATATGCCAGGCTGCTGAAGGGACTGGCTGATGAGTTGCAGCAGGATCTGTTGATCGTGATGCGGGTCTACTTCGAGAAGCCGCGCACCACGGTCGGCTGGAAAGGCTATATCAACGACCCGAAGCTCGATGGCAGTTTCCAGATGAATGAGGGCCTGCGGCTGGCGCGTCAGT
>CANFIC010000168.1 GCA_947446685.1 Burkholderiales bacterium | reverse complement strand
GGAGCTTCGAACAGCAGTTGGCTGCGCTGGCTGCCGCACAGGGCCAGCAGCGCGCTACGGCGCTCGCCCGCCTTGGTCGGCAGAAAGCCGGCAAACTCGAAACCCTGCGCAACCGCATCGCCGGCCACGCTGAGCGCAGTTACGACGCTGCTGGCGCCAGGAATCGGCAGCACGCGCAAGCCGGCCGCTGCAACCGCGGCGACCAGCACAGCCCCGGGGTCGGAGATCGCTGGCGTGCCGGCATCGCTGACATAGGCAATCCGTTCGCCCTGGCTGAGCCGCTGCACCACGGCAGCGCTGGCGGCATGTTCGTTGTGCTGGTGCAAGGCGATCAAAGGCCGGTGCAGTCCCAGATGGTGCAGCAGGCCGCCGCTGACGCGCGTGTCTTCGCAGGCTACCGCGTCGACCAGGCCCAGCACATGGACAGCGCGCAGGCTCAGATCGGCCAGATTGCCGATCGGTGTGGCCACCACATAAAGCGTGGCTGCGGGATACTGTTGACCACCGGCTGCGGCTGCAGCCGCCTGCATCAGCAGGGAGGCATCAATGTTCAAGAAGGGCTCTCCCAGGATTAGCGGCAATGAAGCCGAAGACCGAGCGCTGCGCTATCTGCAGCAACGCGGATTGCGTCTCGTCGAGCGCAATTATCGGGTCGCGGCCGGTCCGGGCGCTCCAGCCGGCGAAGTCGATCTGATTCTGTACGACCGCGAGGGCACCCTGGTCTTCGTCGAAGTGCGGGCACGCGCCGGCCTCAGCCATGGCGGTGCGGCAGCCAGCGTGTCCGGGTTCAAGCAGCGCCGCCTGATCTACGCGGCCAGCCATTACCTGCTGCGCCATGCTTCGCCGCCGCCCTGCCGGTTTGACGTGGTCGCCATCGACGGCGAAGCTATCGAATGGCTGCAAGCCGCTTTTGATACCGGTTTATGATGCGGCCACATGCTAGAGCAACGGATCCAAAAGCAATTTTTCGAAAGCGCAGACCTGCTGTACCAGGTGGCGGAGACGCTTTCCCGTCCCTTGGCTGCGGCGGCGCAATTGCTGGTCGAGAGCATCAGCGGTGGTGGCTGCGTGCTTTGTTGCGGACAGGGGCTGTCGGCGCTGGATGCAAGCTATATGTGCGCCATGCTGGTCGGGCGCTTCGAGCAGGAACGGCCTGGCTTGGCTGCATGGAGCCTGGACGGCAAAGCCCATGGCAGCAGCGCCCCCGCAGCATTGGCGCGCCAGGTGCAGGTTCATGGGCAGCCGGGCGATCTGCTGCTGCTGTTCGAAGCCCAACCCTCGAGTCATACCAATTGGGCGGCTGTACTCGAAGTCGCCCATGACCAGGAAATGAGCGTGATCGCGCTGACCGGCAGCCAGGATGATGGGCTGCGCGCGCTGCTGCTTGACACCGATGTCCATATCCTCGTGCCGCACAGCCGCGCTGCCCGCGTGGCCGAGGCACAACGGCTGCTGTCACATTGCCTATGTGACGCAGTCGATCTGCAATTGCTGGGTGCCAGTGAATCCTGACCCCGGCCTGATTCAACTGAACGGGAATGCCATGAAACTGAAAAATGTCCAGAACTGCCTCTTGTTGTTGACCGCCCTGGCGGCCGCGATCGTCAGCAGCGCCTGTGCGCCACTGGTGATGGGCGGCGCGATGGTCGGCAGCGCCCTGGTGGCGATCGATCGACGCACGACCGGCACCCAACTGGAGGACGAAGGCATCGAATTCAAAGCCAGCGCCCGCATCCGCGAGCAACTCGGCGACCGTGTCCATGTCAATGTGAACAGCTACAACCGGCTGGTGCTGATCACCGGTGAAGCCAGCAGCGAAGCCGACCGCAGCGCCTTGACCGCCATCGCAAAAGGCGTCGAGAACGTGAACAATGTTCTCAATGAGACTACCGTGATCGGCGCGAGCTCACTCAGCAGCCGTTCCAACGATCTGCTGATCGCCGGCAAGATCAAAGCCAAGCTGATCGACACCCAGGACCTGATCACCAATTCACTGTATGTGGTGGTCGAACGCGGCAGCGTCTATCTGATGGGCCGCGTCACCGAGCGCGAAGCCGGCCGCGCCGCCGACATCATTCGCAGCATTGGCGGCGTGCAAAAAGTAGTGCGCGCTTTCGAGATCATCAGCGAAGAAGAGCTCGAGCGCATCGCGCCCAAGCCCACCCCAGCGAAGTAATCAAACGAGCCTTTTGATCAGGCTCGAAGTATCCCAGCGGCGTCCGCCCTGCTCCTGCAGATCGGCATAAAACTGGTCAACCAGGGCGGTCACCGGCAAACGCGCGCCATTGCGACGCGCTTCGTCGAGCACCAGCCCCAAGTCCTTGCGCATCCAGTCGACGGCGAAACCGAAATCGAATTGCTGCGCGACCATGGTCTTGCCACGGTTATCCAGCTGCCAGCTCTGCGCCGCACCCTTGCCGATCACGTCGAGCACTTGGCGCATGTCCAGGCCCGCCCGCTGACCAAAAGCGATCGCCTCGGACAAGCCTTGCACCAACCCGGCGATGCAGATCTGGTTGACCATCTTGGCCAACTGGCCTGCGCCCGATTCACCGACCAAGGTCACGGCTTTTGAAAACGCCATCGCCACCGGCTGGATCGTCGCAAACGGGGCGGCATCACCACCGCACATGACGGTCAGCGCGCCATTGACGGCGCCGGCCTGACCACCCGACACCGGTGCGTCGACAAAATTCAGCCCCAGCGCCAGCGCGGCAGCATGGAGTTCGCGCGCGACTTCGGCCGATGCGGTCGTGTGGTCGACAAACACGGCACCCGGCTTCATACCAGCGAAGGCACCGCTAGCGCCCAGCACGACCGAGCGCAGATCGCTGTCATTGCCAACGCAGGCGAAAACGATGTCCGCGCCGTCAGCAGCGGCAGCCGGTGTGGCGGCAGCGGCGCCACCATAGGCCTTGACCCAGGCCGCAGCTTTTTCCGGGCTGCGGTTGTAGACAGTCACATGGTGACCGGCACGGGCCAGATGGCCGGCCATCGGCGCGCCCATCACCCCAAGACCAAGGAAGGCCACCTTTACGGGTGGGACGGTTTCGTAGTTGCGTTCGTTAATGTTCATGCCGCAACTCTATCCGAAACCGCAAGTTTCATCCTGCCGCCGCAGAATGGATTCAAGCCGGAAAGTTGTCGGGGAATTTGGCCTTGCTCCTGGCCTCGGCAGTGCCGATCAGCCGGCGCTTGACCAGTTCGGCCAGATTCTGGTCGAGCGTCTGCATGCCCTGGCTGTTGCCGGTCTGGATCGCCGAATACATCTGCGCCACCTTGTTCTCGCGGATCAAATTACGGATCGCCGAGTTACCCAGCATGATTTCATGCGCCGCAACCCGCCCCGATCCATCCTGCAGTTTGCACAGGCTTTGCGAGATCACCGCCACCAGCGACTCCGACACCATCGCGCGCACCATCTCTTTCTCGGCCGCAGGGAACACGTCGACGATCCGGTCAACCGTTTTGGCAGCGCTGCTGGTATGCAGGGTGCCAAAAACCAGATGCCCGGTTTCGGCCGCAGTCAACGCCAGCCGGATCGTCTCCAGATCGCGCATTTCGCCGATCAGCACCGCATCCGGGTCCTCACGCAGGGCCGAACGCAGTGCATTGGCAAAACTCAGCGTGTGCGGCCCGACCTCGCGCTGATTGACCAGGCATTTTTTCGATTCATGGACGAATTCGATCGGATCCTCGATCGTCAGGATATGGCCGTATTCGTTTTCATTCAAATGGTTGACCATTGCCGCCAGCGTGGTCGATTTGCCCGAGCCGGTGGGGCCCGTCACCAGCACCAAGCCGCGCGGCCGCAGTGACAACTCGCCAAACACCTTGGGTGCATTCAATTGCTCGAGCGACAGGATCTTCGACGGAATGGTCCGGAACACCGCACCGGAACCGCGGTTCTGGTTGAAGGCGTTGACGCGGAATCGTGCCAGCCCCTGGATCTCGAACGAGAAGTCGACCTCCAGCGCCTCCTCGTAATGCTTGCGCTGGGTATCGTTCATGATGTCGTAGATCATCTCGTGCACCTGTTTATGCTCGAGCGCTTCGACATTGATGCGCCGCACATCGCCGTTGACACGAATCATCGGCGGCAGGCCCGCCGAGATATGCAGGTCGGAAGCCTTGTTCTTGACCGAAAATGCCAGCAGTTGTGTGATGTCCATACGCAGACCTGAAAGCCCAAAGCCATTATGGCGACGATCCCCGAAAACCTTAACGACACCCTGACCCGGATTGAGGCGGCATGCCGCGCTGCCGGCAGGCCAGTCAACAGCGTCGCCTTGCTGGTTGTCAGCAAGACCCAGGCAGCGGCTGCAATCCGCCAGGCTCATGCCGCCGGCGCGCGCAGCTTCGGCGAAAACTATGTCCAGGAAGCGCTCGACAAGATCGCCTCCCTGGCTGACTTGCAGCCTTCGATCGAATGGCATCTGATCGGCCCGCTGCAAAGCAACAAGACGCGCGTCGTGGCGGCCAGCTTCGACTGGGTGCATTCGGTCGACCGGCTGAAAACTGCCCAGCGCTTGTCAGAGCAACGCCCTGCCCACCTGCCACCGTTGAACCTTTGCCTGCAGGTCAATATCAGCGGCGAAACCAGCAAGAGCGGCTTGTTGCCTGCCGATTTGCTGCCGCTGGCGCTGGCTGTTGCGGCATTGCCGCGGGTCAAGCTGCGCGGCCTGATGGCGATCCCCGAGCCGGCCGGCAGCTTCGAAGCACAGCGTGCGCCACACCGGGCCTTGCACGAGTTATTGCTGCGCTTGAATCAAGCCGGGCTCGGGCTCGACACCTTGTCGATGGGCATGAGCGCCGACCTCGAAGCCGCCGTGGCCGAAGGCTCGAACCTGGTGCGTGTCGGCACAGCGATCTTCGGCGCCAGGCCGGCTTGACCTGCTGACCGTTCAGCTGCCCGGCAAACTTGCCAGCGCCAGCAACTTGCCGACAAATCCGGCGCCGCTGAGCATCAAAATCTTCACCGGGGCTGGCTTGTTGTCGATGCCTTGCAGGCCTGCAACCAAGCCAGACCGGCGCTGGTGCCGGCGCGTGGCCGGTATTCGCAGCCGATATAGCCTTGCCAGCCGAGCAGGTCGAGCTGTTCGAACAGATAGGGGTAATTCAGCTCACCCTGATCGGGCTCATGCCGGTCGGGCACACCGGCGATCTGCAGATGCCCGACCCGGCCAGTCGGCAGGTATTGGCGCAGCTTCATCGCTACATCGCCTTCGACGATCTGGCAATGGTAAAGATCCATCTGCACCTTCAGATTGGGCGCGCCGATCTGCTCGACGATTTGATGCGCCTCGCCCTGACGGTTCAGCAGATAGCCGGGCATGTCGCGGGTGTTGATCGGTTCGATCAGCAAGTCGAGCCCTGCTGACTCGGCCTCGCGCGCCGCCCAAGCCAGATTTTCCAGATAAACCTCGCGCAATGCGGCGCGTGCCACGCCTGCTGGCATCAAACCAGCCATCACATGCAGGCGCGGGCATTGCAGTGCCAGCGCGTAAGGCAGGGCCTGCTTGAGGATGCCGCGACGGAACTCATCGCGCCGCCCGGTCAGACAAGCGAGGCCACGCTCGCCGCCGGCAAAGTCTCCCGGCGGTGCATTGAAAAGCACCTGCTGCAGACCGTTGTCGGCCAGACGACTGGCGATCTCGGCTGGCTCAAAGTCATAGGGAAACAGGAACTCGACCGCCTCGAAGCCATCGGCGGCGGCGGCGGCAAAACGATCGAGGAAGGCATGCTCCGGGTACATCATCGACAAATTGGCGGCAAAGCGCGGCATGTTCAGCCCCTCGCGCCAAAAGCGCTGTGAAGTCCTTCGGTTGTTGCTGCTGCCAACGCAGCGACCCGGCCCTGCGGGAGCTTGGCATCGGTCGATGGCGGGCATAGCGCACCGCCTTCGATGAAGCTGTTGCCACTCGCCAGGGCCTGCAATGCAGTCGGGTAATCCCTTATGCGGTGATCGGTCATTGAATGTCCTTCAGCTTGCGCCAATCATCGCAGCGTAATATGGTCAAAACCTGCAGATGCTGAGATTTGATGAAATTGCTGCTGAATGACTTGCCAAGATTGTTGCTCCTTTGCTTGGGCTTGCTGGGCCAGGCGGCCCCGGCAGCACCGAAATTCGAAGACAACATTGCCCAGCGCGCGCTGGCCTGTACCGCTTGTCATGGCGAGCAGGGCCGGGCTGCGGCTGACGGCTATTACCCGCGGCTGGCGGGCAAACCGCAGGGCTATCTGTACCGGCAGTTGCTGAACTTCCGCGATGGTCGGCGTCACTATGGATTGATGACTGACCTGATCGATCCGCTCAGCGACGCTTACCTGAACGAGCTGGCCGGCTACTTTGCCGGGCTGCATCTGCCCTATCCGGCGCCCCAGCTGTCGACCATGCCCAAGCCGGAACTCGAACGCGGCAGGCAGCTGGTCTTCAATGGCGACCCCGCGCGCAAGCTCCCAGCCTGCTTGTCCTGCCATGGCGAGAAGCTGACGGGCGCCCAGCCCTTCATCCCCGGACTGCTGAGCTTGCCACGCGACTATCTGAATGGCCAGCTCGGCGCCTGGCGCAGCGGCCAGCGCCGAGCCGCAGCGCCCGACTGCATGGCGCAGATCGCCAGGCAGTTGACCGAGGACGAAATCAACTCGATTTCGCAATGGCTGGCGGCGCAAGCGATGCCGGCAGACACCAGGCCTGCGGCTGATCTTCCCGCCGCGCCGCCTGTCCGCTGCGGCAGTCTGCAATGAAGCGGGTCGGTCTTGCCCTGCTGCTGATGGCCCTGCTGATGCTGGCGGCGGTTTACCGGCTCAACCACCTCGACGAGGCGCCCCCCAGGATCAGCCTGGCAACTGACCCGGCGGCTGAAATCCAGCGCGGCGCCTATCTGGCCAAGGCCGGCAACTGCGGCGGCTGCCATAGCAAGCGTGGTGGCGATCCTTTTGCCGGCGGACGGGCGATACCGACACCGTTCGGCAGCGTCTTTTCGAGCAACCTGACACCCGACCCGGCGACCGGCATCGGCGCCTGGTCAAAGGACGATTTCTGGGCCGCGCTGCACAACGGCCGCAGCCGCGACGGCCGTTTGTTGACCCCGGCCTTCCCCTTTACCAACTACGCTTTGATGACCCGCGCCGATGCCGATGCGATCTACGCCTATCTGCGCAGCCTGCCCGCTGCGACCCAGCCGAATCGCCCGCATCAACTGCGTTTCCCCTACGACACCCAGGCCGCAATGCTGCTTTGGCGGGCGCTTTATTTCCGCCCGGCCGTCTATGTCGACGATCCGCAGCAGAGCCCGGCATGGAACCGCGGCGCCTATCTGACCCAGGGTCTCGGACATTGCAGCGCCTGCCATGCCGCACGCAATAGCCTCGGTGCGACACAAGGCCATGGCGATTTTTCTGGCGCCATGCTCGATGCACTGGGTTGGTATGCGCCGTCGCTGCATGACAAGGCCGAAGCCAGCGTCGCGGCCTGGCCCAAACAAGCGGTCAAGGACTGGCTGCGCAGTGGCAGCAACGATCAGGCCAGCGCCCTGGGGCCGATGTCCGAGGTGATTCTGGGCAGCACCAGCCATCTGGCCGATGCGGATCTCGACGCGATGGCGGTCTATTTGCAGAGCCTGCCACAGCATTCCGCAGCGCCCGAAGTCCCAATGCGCCGGCCTGAGTTGAAGCTGCGCGAGCAAGGCGAAAAGCTCTTCGCCGACCATTGCGCCGCCTGTCATGGCGAAAACGGCGAAGGTATCAAGGGTGCTTACCCGGCGCTGGCCGGCAACCGCCTGGTGACGATGAACTCACCGGCCAATCTGCTGCGCATCATTCAGCGCGGCGGCTTTGCGCCGGCCACTGCAGGCATGCCGCGCCCGTTCGGCATGCCGCCTTTTGCCGGTCTGCTTGACGACCCGCAGATGGCAGCGCTGGCCAGTTATCTGCGCAACGCCTGGGGCAACCAGGCCAGCGATGTGCGCCCGCTCGATGTCCTGCAT
>CANFIC010000167.1 GCA_947446685.1 Burkholderiales bacterium | reverse complement strand
GGCGTTGCATTTATTGCCAATAGCACGCGCTATTGGCCGCAAAATGCGCCTTGCATCCCATCCCGGTCCGCACTGCACACATCCGCGTTGAGTTATGCAGAGCATCCCTAAAGGCTCTTGGACCAAAGCGGCAAGAAAAATGGCGGGCTCAATTGCCCGGCCCGAGCAACGATGCGTGTTGGTATTTTGGTTTACCCCGTCTTGCCTGGGCGAGGAGCGCAGGATTTGGCGGGCGGCGCGAAGCGCCATCAAGGTCTGGCTTCGCGCCCCTTGTCTGAACGGCGCGTAGCGAAGTGATTTGGGCGCGGCCCGGCAAAGCCGAGCACCGCAGCGGACCCCGAAGGGGCCTGGCATTCGGGGCGAATACCCGGCATCGGTCCAGCGAGAGATGGTGATGGTTCTGCGAAGCCCCGGCGCTTTCCAAGGCATGAATGAAGATATTGCGGCCTTCTCGGTCATCCTTGAGGTAGCTGGGAAAGTTCACGAGACTGGAGATAAAAGATATGTTTAAAAAAATCCTGATCGCGAACCGCGGCGTTCGCGCTTTAGGCGCGGGGGTGCGCTCATATGCTCAGCATGTGAGCGACACACCAGATTGCCTGCAGGACGGCGCAGCCGGCCGGGCAGGCGATCGAGCCGCGGGAGCAGCCCATGTTTAAGAAAATCCTCATTGCCAACCGCGGCGAGATCGCCTGCCGCGTCGCCGCCACTTCCCGCCGCATGGGCATCAAGACGGTCGCCGTCTATTCCGAAGCCGACGCGACAGCCAAGCATGTGCTTGCCTGCGACGAGGCCATCCTGATTGGCGGCCCCGCGCCACGCGACAGCTACCTGCAATGGCAGCGGATCATCGATGCCGCCAAAGCGACCGGCGCCCAGGCGGTGCATCCCGGCTATGGTTTCCTGAGTGAAAACGAGGCCTTTGCGCAAGCTTGCGCAGATGCCGGCTTGGTCTTCATCGGCCCGCCACCGGCAGCGATCAAGGCGATGGGCTTGAAGGCTGAGTCGAAGCGCTTGATGGCAGCGGCCGGCGTGCGGCTGGTGCCGGGCTTCCATGGCGCTGATCAGGCCCCGGCTTTGCTCAAGCGCGAAGCCTCGGCCATCGGCTATCCGGTGCTGATCAAGGCCAGTGCTGGCGGCGGCGGCAAGGGCATGAGGATAGTCGGCAACGCCGAGGAGTTCGACGCGGCGCTGGCTTCATGCAAGCGCGAGGCGATCAACAGCTTCGGCGACGATGCGGTGCTGATCGAGCGCTATGTGTTGCGCCCCCGGCATGTGGAAATCCAGGTCTTCGGCGACAAGTTCGGCGACTGCGTCTATTTGTTCGAGCGCGATTGCTCGGTGCAGCGCCGGCATCAGAAGGTGCTGGAAGAAGCGCCAGCGCCGGGCATGACGCCGGACCGCCGCGCACAGATGGGCGAAGCGGCGGTGGCGGCTGCAAAAGCGGTCGGCTATGTCGGCGCGGGCACGGTCGAATTCATCTGCGAACATGACTTTGTCGACAGCGGCAATTTCTATTTCATGGAGATGAACACAAGGCTGCAGGTCGAACATCCGGTGACCGAGGCGATCACCGGCCAGGATCTGGTCGAGTGGCAATTGCGTGTCGCTGCGGGCTTGCGCTTGCCGCTGCGCCAGGATCAGCTGGCAATTCACGGCCATGCGATCGAGGCGCGCATCTGTGCCGAGAACCCCGACGCCGATTTTCTGCCTGCAACCGGCCGGCTGCATGTGGCGCGCTGGCCCGAGCATGTCAGCTTCGAGCGCGGCCATGTCCGGCTCGACGCGGGCTTCGGCGAGGGCGATGCGATCAGCCCTTATTACGATTCGATGGTCGCCAAGCTGATCGTCTGGGGCGAGGACCGCGCGCAGGCGCTGGCCAGGCTTGATGCGGCGCTGCGCGACACCCATATCGTCGGCTTGCAGACCAATGTGGCCTTCTTGCGCCGCTGTGCTGCGACGGCGTCGTTTGCCGATGCCGACCTCGACACCGGCTTGATCGAACGCGAGCATGAGGCTTTGTTCGGCGCGCAAGGTCTGCCGTTCAAAATCACCGCGGCAGCGGTGCTTGCACACAAGTTGGCGGTCGAAGCGCTGCAGCAAAACGATGACCCCTGGTCCAGGCGCGACGGCTGGCGTATGTACGGCGCGGCCACAAGGCGCTTTGTGCTCGATCTGGCGGGCGAGCAGCATCTGGTGCTGTTGTCGCGCCGGCACCAGGGCGGCATCGCGTTGACAGTCGGTGACGAAACAACGGCCTTCGCCGTCCAGTCGACCGGTACCGAATCGCATCAGCTCTTTCTCGGTGAAGGCCTGAACCAGCAGCGCATCGCGGTGAAAGTCTATGCCCAAGGCGAAAAGATGGCGGTGTTTGCACCACAGGGTTCGAGCATCGTCACCGAGATCGATCCGATTGCCCATGCCGGCGAAGGCGCCGCCGAAGCCGGCCGGCTGACTGCACCGATGCCCGGCAAGATGGTGGCTTTTTTGGCCCGGGTCGGCGACCTTGTCAGCAAGGGCCAGCCGCTGGCGGTGATGGAAGCGATGAAGATGGAACACACGATCCAGGCGCCGCGCGATGGCGTGGTGCTGGAGTTGCTCTATGCGGTCGGCGATCAGGTTGGCGATGGCGCTGAATTGCTGCGCTTGCAAGACGCCAGCTAGCAACCGATCCTTAGCCGGCATCGATGGCCGCCGCCAAGTGCCGAGCGTATAACTCTCAAGGAATAGACCCATGAACCTGCCCTCAAAAGTAACTCTGGTCGACGTCGGCCCCCGCGACGGTTTGCAGAACGAAAAAGAGCCGGTCGCGACGGCGCACAAGGCCCAACTGGTGGCGATGCTGCAGACCGCCGGCCTGAAAGAGATCGAGGTCACCAGCTTTGTATCGCCGAAATGGGTGCCGCAGATGGCCGACAACGCCGCGCTGATGGCGGCCATTGAGCGCCGGCCTGGCGTGCGTTATTCGGTGCTGACGCCGAATCTGCAAGGCTTGCAAGCGGCGCTGCCGACCCGGCCCGACGAGATCGTCGTCTTCGCCGCAGCCACTGAAGCCTTCAGTCAGAAGAACATTAATTGCTCGATCGCGGAAAGCATCGACCGTTTCGCCCCGGTCGTCGCCCTGGCCCATGAAGCCGGTATCAAGGTGCGCGGCGCGCTGTCCTGCGCGCTGGGCTGCCCCTATCAGGGCGAGGTCTCGGCTGATGAGGTCGAACGGCTGGTGCTGCTGTTCAAAGGCATTGGCGTCGACCATCTCGGCGTGGCCGACACGATCGGTGTCGGCACGCCGCGCAAGGTGCAGGACGCGATGGCCCGGGCCTTGAAGCATTACCCGCTGGAACAGGTCAGCGGCCATTTTCACGACACCTACGGGCAGGCGCTGGCCAATATCTATGCCTGCCTGGAGATGGGCGTGTATATCTTCGACAGCAGCGTCGCCGGCCTCGGCGGCTGCCCCTATGCGAAGGGCGCAACCGGCAATGTCGCGACCGAGGATGTGGTCTTCATGCTGGACGGTCTGGGCATAGAAACCGGCATCGACATCGACAAGCTGGTCGATGCGGGTCTGTTCATCTCCGATGCGCTGGGCCGCTTGCCGGTGTCACGCGTCGGTCGCGCTTTACTGGCAAAACGGGCTGGCTGAACTTCGAGCCGCAGGACTGAACCCAGGACGATTCAGTCAGAGCCCGCCGTGAGCAAGGGGAGGGCCTTGGTGGTGGCAGAACAAGACGGCCACTTCGTCCCGGCTCAGCACAACGGGCAAGCGCCGTTTGACCCGAGGGCGGCCGATTTCCTGCATCCATGGCAGGTTCATGTCCAGCACCTTGGTGTACAAGAAAAGCAGCGCCGACAAAGCTTGCTTGTGCGTCGCGGGCGCAACTTGCCGCTCGTTCGCCAACCATGTCAAAAAAGCCTCGACTTCCGCGCCGCCCAGGTCCTTCGGGTGCTGCTTGCCATGAAAGAGAATGAACGCCTTGCACCAATGAACATAGGCATCCTCGGTGCTCATGCTGTAGTGCAAATATCGAATCCGCTGACGCAATTGATTTAGCAGTCGAGGCGCTTGACGTGGCGGTATAGTAGGTTGCGGCAGAGGTGGCGCCTGCCGCTTTGTGATGCGGTGCAAGCGGCTTGACCGGCGTTCAAAAAGCTCGACATGATCGCCTCCAGATACTGGTTAACCCTCTATTCCGGCCAGCCTCATCGAATGCTGCTTTTGCAGATTGGATACGACTGGATGGAAAAGCAGAGTACAGGTATGAATGCCAAGATTCAAGCGGCCTTGCGGCCTGCCGGGTGCGCCGAGTTATGGAGACTGGTCGCCGACAAAAACGGCAAAACAGTCGCCAGATATCAATAGTTAGGCCTCACGAGACACACCATTCGATGTTCGTCGTAAGCACTAGATCCGCCCTGCGCCTTCTCGGCGTGCTTCTGTTGACCAGCCTATGCCGGGCACACGCTCAGACAACTTGCCTCGCTGACTTCTCTTTGCTCGGGCAAGGTCAGATTGCTGTAGAAATCAGAGAGAGGCCGGATGGATTTTTCGATGCCGTAGTCAACGGAGTCACCACGAACTCTGGCGCCAAGGTCGTGGATGAAGCAATCAGATCCGAATTGAATTTCAGCGCCAATCCGGACAGCACTGAGTTTAAGCAATTCAACTCGGCCGAGCGTTCACTGGTACACATCCATGGTCTGCTGACGAATCCGGCCACGCGCAATTTAGTCAAGATTCAGTTCTCTCCATCGGATGTGCAGCGCATCAAGACGTTCGATCTGATCGGCAAGACTGACAAGTTCGGGGGGCAAGTCCTACTTGAGGCACGCGGCCCAGGGGATGCAGTACTCGGAAGGGTTGTGCGCCGCGTACTCGTAGTCTCATGTCAATAACCCCGCCGAAGCGCCAGTTCGGTGAGGCCTAACCCCTCGCTCAACTGGACCAGCTACGGCAGGCCACCTTGGCCCGAACTGCGGTACGCGGTACATTATCTCAGTTCGGGCCAAGGCGTCCTGCCTCCGCTGGCCGGTTAGCTCGAACGTTAGTCCTCAGAGGAACAACGCGTCATGGGTAGCCGCCCGCTTCAAACGTACAGGGGGAGTTGTCATTGCGGCTCGATTCGCTTCGAGATCGAAACGGACTTCCCGGAGCTCACCATGTGTGACTGTTCCATCTGCAATAAGAAGAACGCACTCATGGTCAAGGTCCACGAGAGCAAGTTCAAATTGCTCCAAGGCGGGGAGTTCCTGACCGAATACCAGTTTCACACTCACACTGCCAAGCACTACTTCTGCAAGGTCTGCGGTATCTACCCCTTCCATCGCAAGCGGGTCACGCCGGACAACTTGGGCATCAATGTCTTCTGCCTGGAAGGGTTCCAACCTGAGGGCATGCCGGTCAGGCAAGCCGTCGGCGCGGCAATGCCATGAGCCCACTCGGTCGCCGAGCACCGAAACTGAGGCCTAACCCTTCCTTGAAGCGGACAGTCAACGGGCTGCGCCCGTCGCCTGTCGCTTAAGTCAAACGTTATCCAGCAGAAAGATAAATGGCCGCAGATGGAAGACAAGGCGTTTACTCAGGCCCTTCGACCGGCTCAGGACCATCGGGTTATCGGTTCAGCGAACGGTATTGCGCTTAAACCGACAAGTGCCGGCTGAAAAACGCCATCGTGCGGTCCCAGGCCTGCTTGGCGCAGGCGGCGTCGTAGACATCGGCGCGGGTGTCATTGAAGAAGGCATGGTTGGCCGGGTAGCGATTGATTTCGGCATTGATCGATGCCGGCAGGGCTGCTTGCATCGCGTCGACGCTGGCGGGCGTGCACCAGCCGTCGAGGTCGGCGAAATGACCCTGGAAGGGAATCGCGATTTTGGCCGGATCGGCCAGCGCGAGCGGCGGGATGCCGTAGAAACAGGACGCAGCAGCCAGGCCCTGCAGATGCACGGCTGAAGCGATCGTCAATGCCCCGCCCAGGCAGAAGCCGAGCACACCGACCTTGGTCGAGCGGGCGCTCAGGTAGCTGAAGGCGCCGGCCAGATCCTGGTGCGTCGCCGCAGCGAAGTCGAGCCCGTTCATCAGCTTGCCGGCTTCGTCGGCATCCTTGGCGATGCGGCCGTGATAAAGGTCGGGCGCCAGCACGTTGTATCCTGCGGCGGCAAAGCGTTCGGTCAGTTGACGGATATGTGGGTTCAATCCCCACCATTCCTGGATCAGGATCAGCCCGGGCCGGGCATTGGCATCGTCAGCCGCGGCTGGCGCGAAATAGCCTTGGCAACTGGCGCCATCAGGGCGCTTGAATTCGATCATCTGGGGCATGGAGTTACTCCTGGTTCAAAATTTTCGCTACTGGATTGGGTCGCAGTCTAAAGGCATCCGGCATGCCCGAACCCAACAAGGGTCTGAGGTAAAGGCGGAAGGCATCGGTCACATCGGTGCCGCTGGCGCTGATGAAAGCATCTTCCATCACGCGCGTCTTGCCGGCTACGGCGGTCAGCGGCAGCAACTCGTAATCGACCGAGTAATAGCCGCTGCGCTTGATCGCGACCGAACCATCGCGCCCGCCGTGGAAGGCAAACTGCACCGCTTTTTCACCGACCTCGCGTGCTTCTCGCTGGTCGACATCTGAGACGCAGCCGATGAAGCTGCGCTGCAGATAGCCGAAGGTGTCGCCACGCACGCGCTTGATGTTCAGCTTGGACTTGATCTCTTCGCACAGCAGATCAGCCAGCGCGCCATTGCCCGAGAGCTGCACATTGCCATGCGCGTCATGCTCGAGGTCCTTGGCCAGTTGCGCCGCGATCGATTGGCCCGAGGCATCGTGGATGCCTTCGGAAACGGCGATCACGCAGCGGCCATGGCGTTCATACATCGAGCGCACATCGGCCAGAAAGCGCTCAAGCTCGAAGACCCGCTCGGGGAGATAAATCAGGTGCGGGCCGTCATCGGGGAACTTTTTCCCCAGCGCTGAGGCCGCAGTCAGGAAACCCGCGTGGCGCCCCATCACCACGCCGACATAGACGCCAGGCAGCGCCGCATTGTCGAGATTGGCGCCGGCGAAGGCCTGGGCGACGAAGCGCGCGGCAGACGGGAAACCGGGTGTGTGGTCGTTCTCGACCAGATCGTTGTCGATCGTCTTCGGGATATGGATGCAGCGCAGCGGGTAAGCGGCGGCCTGTGCTTCTTCGCTGACGATGCGCACGGTGTCCGATGAATCGTTGCCACCGATGTAGAAGAAATGGCTGATGCTATGCGCGCGCAGGACCTTGAAGATCTTGTGGCAATAGGCGGCGTCGGGCTTGTCGCGCGTCGAGCCCAGTGCTGAGCTCGGCGTGTTGGCGACCAGTTCGAGGTTGTGGCTGGTTTCCTGGGTCAGGTCGACGAAGTCTTCGTCGACGATGCCGCGCACGCCATGCCTGGCGCCATAGACCAGCTCGACCTGATGTTGGCGCCTTGCTTCGAGGATGACACCGACCAGCGATTGGTTGATGACTGCGGTAGGGCCGCCGCCTTGGGCGACCAGAATTTTTACTGAGGCCATGCTTGCTCCGGAGGGCTTTGGTTTGCGCGCTGATTGTGTCTCAGCCGGGCGGTCGATATTGAACGGCCAGGTGAATCAACCTTCATTGCGGGTCGGTCCAACTGTCTGCCCGGCTCGATATTGAGCCATGTCAGGTCCGGGATGCTCCAATAGGCTAAGTTCAAACCAGTATCAACTTTAAAGGAGTGTTCCATGTCTACATTCAATCAAAGCCAGAAAGACCGTCTGATGAACGATCTGCATGCGGTGGTGGCCGAGGCCGAAGGCCTGCTGCGCGCCACGGCCGGATCGGCCGGTGAAGGTGCTGCCGAATTGCGCGCCAAGGTGCAGGCCAGCCTCGACCGCGCCAAGCACAATCTGCACGACCTGCAGGAAGCCGCAGTGGAGAAAGCCAAGGCTGCCGGCCGCGCCACCGACAACTATGTGCATGAAAATCCCTGGCAATCGATCGGCCTGGCCGCTGG
>CANFIC010000166.1 GCA_947446685.1 Burkholderiales bacterium | reverse complement strand
CGATGGTTTTCTCGCGGAAGGATTTGAATTCGGCGCCGTCCAGAATCTGTTTGCGATGAACAGGATCTTCCCAGGCCATCAGCACTTTGCCGATGGCCGTGCAATGCAGCGGCGCGCGCCGGCCCACCCGCGAATACATGCCCAGCATGTGGCGCGAATCGACCTTGTGCACATAGATGATTTCGCTGTCGATCAGGGTGCCGAGGTGGACCGTTTCGCCAGTCTTCTCGGACAGCATTTCCATATGCGGTTTGGCCAACTCGATCAGGTCGGGATATTGCAAGGCCCTCGCGCCCAGCTCGAAGGTCTTCACCGCCAGACCATAGCGTTCGCTACCGGGTTCCTGGCGCACATAGCCCAGCGTCTTCATGGTCTGCAGAAAGCGGTAAACCGTCGCCTTGGGCATGTAGAGCTGCACTGCCAAGTCCGATATGCCGATCTCGCTGTGCTCGGAGAGCGCCTGCAAGATTGCGAACACTTTCAGTACAGCACCTACTGACTCGGGCTTGGTGTCGGAACTGTCGTCATCCATTTGTTTTATTTTCTTTGATATGCCGTTTCATAATTCATTGTCCGCCCGCAGCGCCGATACGTCAATCGGCTTTACGCCAAAGTTGACCGGCTCCGGCGTTCGCCCGGATCCTTGTCGGCAGTTCGCTGGCTGAGTCCAAGGGGCCGACCAGCGTGGGTTGCCAGCCGACCTCGGGGCTCAATTGCGCCGCTGGATTCGCCGCCCGCAAGCCGGCCAGCAGGTCCACCGCTTGGCCGTTCAGCAGCGAATCCTGGTCGAAGAAGCTGCTGCCGCGCCACCAACGGACCAGTCGCTGCGCGCCGATGCTCGGCGGCATTTCGAAGGCATTGCGTTCGCTGTAGATGCGCGAGTTCACGCCAACGCCGAGTGAATAGCCGTAGGCATAGTCGCCGTCTTTGCGGCCTTCGAAGAGGTTGTTGTAGACATGGACCTGGCCGTAACGCACCCGCGGTGTGCGCTCCTTGCTGCCCTCGTACCAGTTGTGATGGAAGGTGACCTTGAGCCGGCCTTCGTCTTCCTTGCGGCCGTCGCCATTGCCCACCAGCGTGGTCTTGTCGTGGTTGCGAAAAACGTTCCAACTGACCGTGATGTGGTTGGCTTGGCGGATGATGTCCAGCAGGCCGTCGTGGTGCTGCATACGGCGCCCAAAGGCGATGCGTTCGCCACCATCGGGCCGGTCACCGTCGTCGAAACTGCAGTGATCCACCCAGACATGCGTGGCGCCGTTCAGCGTGATGGCGTCGTATTCACTGTTCCACTCGCCGTTGGCATTGTCCTTGGGGTCCCAGGCCGGGAAATGGTCGTAAGAGTCTGAAAAACGCAAATTCCGGATGATCACGTTGTCTACGCGCTCGAGCATCAGGTTGCCATGCGTCAGGTGGGCGTCGTTACCCAGGCCAATGATGCTGGTGTTTGAAGGCACCCGCACGACAACCGATCGCGCCTGCCTATTTGCTGAACTGGCACGGGCCTTTTCCAGGGCCCCGTCGGGCGGCCGCTTGCCCCACGTTAATGGGTTGTAGCTGAGTTCGAATTCGGGCCAATTGAAACCCGGATCGCGGTACTGCTCGAAACCCAGCGGCCGGTTGTCTTCATCGACGCTGAGGTCGATGGTGCCCTGCACCTGAACGATGCGCGGGCGCTGGCGCGAGCCCTGCACCTTGCCATGGGGTCGCAGCGCAGCCACCAGCTCGGCACGGTTGCGCACGGTGTGGACATCGCCGGCCAAGGCCGTCGCGCCGCCTGTGGTGCCGCCAGCGGCAGCTGCCCAGCCGTCCAGCGGCGACAACACTTCTCGTGCCAGCGCGATTTCGCCCAGCACGATATTGTTGAACTCGGCCATGCGGTTGGCCTGCGGGCCATGGGCCGTGAAGGGCCTGCGCGAGGTCGATGCGGCCCAAGGTGTCTGCAGTGCCAGATGCGGGCCCAGCAGACTGTTGCGAATCAGCGCCTGCCCGTTGGGTGATTTGCCGGCCTGCCAGGCACCGCGCGCCACGCCCTCATCCCAGGCACGGCCCAGGCTGACATTGGCCAGCGGGGTTCCGGTCTCAGCCAGAAAACGGCTGCCTGTGACAAGGAAACCCAGGGCCACGCCGGCCGGTGTGCTGGGCGCCAGTACATGGCCACCATTGGGCGGCCGGCGCCGGCCGCCACGGTTGAGGATGGTGCTGTCGGCGATGACCAGCGTGGCATTGCCGAAGATGAAGTCCACGTCACCAGCAATCAGGCTGCCATGCACATAGACGCGCGCCGGCTCGACAGGCGTGGGCCGGCGGGCATGGAAGGTGTCCTGATGCCCGATCAGGCGGATGTTTTCCAGTTGCACGCGGTCGGCCTGCGTGGTCAACGCCACACCCTGTGCGCCGCCGCTTTCGCTAGCGCCAGCCGGATAGCCTTCGCCGCCACGAACGGCTTCAAGCACATCATTGGCCACGGTCAGGTGCGCGGCCTGGAAGTCCTCGGCGGCGACGATCAAGGTGGCGCTGCCCAGCGTGCCGTAGATCGGCAATGCCAGGTCGGGCTGGCAACCATGCGATATATCGATACCAGGCCGCTTGGCCTGCCCACCATAGGCGCTGCCGACGATGACGGTGGCGCTCGCATCGCCTGCATCACCCAGCAGCGTGATCGGTGCCTTGCCGACTGGTATGCAGACGCGTTCGCGATAGATGCCTGGTTTGAGCTGGACGACCACGCGGGCCGGGTTGGCGCTGCGCTGCGGCACCGCATCGATGGCGGCCTGCACGGATTTGTGTGTGCCGCTGCCATCGACCGCCACGGTGTAGTTTGCCCGCCAGCTCTTGTCGGCCAAGTCCTCAGGGCTCCAAGGGCCGTGCCCCTGCGCCAAGTAGTCGGCCACTTCCATGCGGGCAGCGACGGCGGCATTCAGCAGCGGGCGCTCTCCCGAGGGGGGGCGCAGTTGGTCTGGCGGGATGTCGCTCTTGGCGTCAGCCTGCACCTTGCCGATCAGGGCAATCGCGGCAGCGGTCTCGGCTGCCTGAGCCTGCGGAGTTGCATGGGGCGTTTGCACGCAGGCGCCCAATGCCGAGGCGGCCAGCAGCAGTGCAATTGCCAGGCGCAACATCAATGCGTGACGTCGGCCAAGAATAGCGCTGGTTCACCCTCGCCGTCGGCGCTGAAAAGCACCTGCTTTTCGTCCGGTGTGAACGAGGGATGGGGGTGGGTCACCTGGCGGCTCGCCTTGTAGACGCCCCAGCTGCTGTCATGGTGGGCGATCGGTCTGGTGGTGCCGGACTTCAGATCAAACAAGTGCAGGAAGGGGTCGCCCTTGAGCATCTCGTTGGCCGAACCGCTGGCCGCTTCGGCCGCTTGGCCGCAGCCATCGCCGACGATCAGCGTTCCATCCTGGTTGCTCATCAGGTGCGAGCATTGCGGCATTTTCATCAGCGGTTTGTCGGCCAGCGTCACCGGATCCAGCGAGCGGATCCAGCGCTCGGGGTCACCCTTCTGGTAGCTGACGTAGATCATGGCCGAGCCATCCGGTACCCAGAACTCATGCGTGCAGCTTTCGCCGTTCAGATGCTCCTTGGCGCAGCGGCGGTTCGTGCCATCTTCGTTGATGAACCACATGCGTGCATCGATCAGGTCATGCGGGCCTTCATGGCAATAAGCCACGGTGTTGTCATCAAACGGACGGTATTGCGGATGACCAAGCCAGCCTTGCTGTTCCAGGATGACGCTGCGCCGACCGGTCGCCAGGTCGATGCTGAACAGGCGGCAGCGCGGCTTCTTGTGGAACATCTCATCGAATTTCTTCCAATCCGACAGCGGGAACCAGTCGCTGGCTGCGATCTCGATGCCGACCATCTTCGTGCACTTGCTGTTGGCGACCCAGGTGCCATAGCCAACCCAGCCTTCGGGTACGGTGTAAGCCACTTCTTCCTTCAACGTGGCCAGTTCCAGCCGGATCAACTGGCGTTCGGCGCGCACGAAGTACAGATGGCGGTCGTCAGGGCTGAGAAAACCGCCGAAGGTGTTCTCGCCAGCCCCCTCGCTCAACTGCGTAGCGGTCTGCGTTTGCAGATCCAGCAGATGGTAGTTCCAGTTTGGCGAGGGCTGCGGGCCGAACTCGGCGCCGAAGATCAACTTGCTGCCATCGTTGGTGAAGCATTTTTGATAGAAGTAATTGCGGTGGCAGGTCACATCACGCGGTGTCAGGCGGGTGATGCGGGCCCCGGTGTCGGGGTCCTGCCGAGTCTCGAAGGGCATCGGGCGAACGGTGGCTTTGCTCATGGGGTCACGCAGGGAGTAGATAGGGGACAGGGCGTTATTTGATCCGGCGCAGCAGGGCATTGCCCTCGACGATCAGGCGTTGCGCTGCTGCTGCGGGTGTGGTCTTGTTATAGGCCACGGTCTCGAAGATCTCGCGCATCAGCTTGTGCACACGGGCATGCTCGAACAGCGGCGCGGGCAGGTCGATCCGGCCAGCATCGCGCTGGGTCTTGATCAACTGGTGGGCCTGCATTTCCAGCGCCGGCAGCGCCCCGCCGGCCATCAACGCTCGCAGTGGTTCGCGTGCGGCGGGTACGCCGCGGGTACGACCCAGCAGCATGGCGGCTTCAGGGTCGGCAAGAAGGTAGCCGACCAGACTGGCTGCCAGCTCGGGTTTCCGGCTGTTGCGGCCGATCGCCAGCATCAGTGAAGGTCGACCGAACATGCCGCTGTTGCGGGCATTCGGCAGGGTTGGGAAGGCGCCGATGGCCAGCTTCTGCTGCGCGTCCAGCGTCGCCTGGCGCAGCATGATGGCCGAGTCCCAGGTGTAATTGCCGGCCCAGCGACCCTGCACCCAGTCTTGCTGCTGCTCGGTGGGCTTGTCGGCGCCGCCCAAGCTGGCGCGCAGCGGCAACGGAGTGGCCACATGTGAATCCACCAGCCGGCGATAGACCTCGACCCATTCCCGCGCCGCATCAGCGCTCATCGCCACCCGTGGTTCGTTCGGGTCGATGAAGGGCGTGCCGTACTTCTGGTGCACATAAGCTTGGGCCAGCAAGATCATGTCGTAGAGCTCGCCGTCCAGCGGATAGGCCGAATCGCCCAGCGCTCGCTTGAACACCGGGCCAGAGGCAAACAACGACTCCCAGCTGTCAGGCAGGGCCAGGCCGGCACGGGCAAAGGCGGCCTGGTTCCACAGCAGCACTCGGGCCGTGTAGGAAACCGGCATTGCATTGAGCTTGCCGGCAACCATGCCGGTGGCCAGATCGCCGGCGCTGAATTGATCCAGGGACAGCAAGGATCGGTGCTCCGACAGGTCGGTGAAACCGTTGCCGCGCTTGGAGAACATTGCCAGCCAGGCCCAGTTGATCTGCATCACATCGGGCTCGGAGCGGCCTGCGATCTGGGTGGTCAAGCGCTCGAGGTAGCCGCTGAAACCCATGTATTCGCATTTGACTTTCACCCCTGGGTGATGGCGCTCGAAAGCCGCGACAGCCTTCAGGGTCGCGGCATGACGTCCTGCTCCGCCCCACCAGGCAAAGCGCAATACGGTCGGCTCAGGCGCTGCCCGCAAGCCACTGCTTGCGGCCAGCGCTGACCATCCCCCGGCCAGGGTCAGACGGCGGCGCGTGATCAGCACAGCAAGTTAACGCCGCTAACGGCGTCGAAGAGATGGCAATGCCCCAGTTGCAGGTGGAAGGCATGAAAATCGCCTCTTGCCTTGCGGTCCAGACCATGCAATTCATCAGCGGGCACCCTAGCGGTTACCGCCTGGCCGCCGATTTCGGCATGCACGAACACTTCGTTGCCCATATGTTCGAGCGAACGCAGCAGGCCGGGGACTTCGAAGCTGTCGGCCTGAGTACGTGCGCCGGCACTGATATGTTCCGGCCGCAAACCCAGGCGCACCGCCTGGTGGCCGTCGCGCAAGCGCTGCGCCTTGTCGGCGGGCAGCGGCAGCGCCAGATCGCCCAACACAATATCCAGACCGTCACCGTTGGCCTGCAACCGGGCATCATGGATGTTCATTTCGGGCGAGCCGATGAAGCTGGCAACGAAGGCGTTGGCTGGCCGGCTGTAAAGCGCTGTCGGCGTGTCGACTTGCTGGATCACGCCATCCTTGAGCACGCAGATGCGCTCTCCCATGGTCATCGCTTCGGTCTGGTCATGGGTGACGTAAATCACGGTGGCGGGCTGGCCGCCGTCCCGCAAGGTGCGGTGCAGCTCAGTCAGGCGCATGCGCATATTGGCGCGCAGTTTGGCGTCGAGGTTGGAAAGCGGCTCGTCGAACAGGAATACTT
The DNA here is from genome assembly GCA_947446685.1 of Burkholderiales bacterium. Lineage (GTDB taxonomy): Bacteria > Pseudomonadota > Gammaproteobacteria > Burkholderiales > Burkholderiaceae_C > Paucibacter_A. Next base: position 1,735 of record CANFIC010000166.1, on the reverse strand, counting down.
CAGGCTGCTTGACGATGGCACGACCTACCGCGACCCGCTGGGCCTGGCCACCCGAGAGCTGCTTGGGATGCCGATCGAGCAGATGTTCCATCTCCAGCAACTTCGCGGCATGACGCACCCGCTGGTCGACCTCGGCCTTGTCCATGCCCGCGAGCTTCAGCCCGAATGCAAGGTTGCCGTAAACCGTCATATGTGGGTACAGCGCGTAGTTCTGGAACACCATCGCGATGCCGCGCTGCTTGGCAGGCAAATCGTTGACGACCCGGTCGCCGATGCGCAGTTCGCCACCGCTGATCGACTCCAGTCCGGCAATCATGCGCAGCAAGGTGCTCTTGGCACAGCCCGAAGGGCCGACAAAGACCATGAACTCGCCATCGCGCACTTCCAGGTCGACGCCATGTACGGCCTTGAACCCATTGGGGTAGACCTTCTCGATCTTCGACAGGCTCAGTTGTGCCATGGGTTTGCTTTCGAATCAGATATTGCGGTCAAACGCTGCTGAGGGCGGCGCGTCATCCCTTGATGCCGGAACTTGCGGCACCCTCGATGAAGTGGCGCTGGGCCATGAAGAAAACCGCCACCGAGGGCACCAGCGCAACCACTGAAATCGCGATCACGTTGGCCCATTCCACTTCCTCGGTCGCGCCGATGCTCATCTTCAACGCCAGCGATACCGGGTATTTCTCAACCGAGGCCAGGTAGATCAATGGCCCCATGAAATCGTTCATCGTCCAGATGAACTGGAACACCACCACCGAAATGATGGCCGGCTTGAGCAGCGGCATGATGATGTGCCAGAGCAATTGCAGCGAATTGCAGCCGTCGATCATCGCGGCCTCTTCCATGTCACGCGGAATGCCGCGAAGGAACTGCACCAGCATGAACACGAAGAAGGTGTCGGTGGCGAAGGCCGATGGCAGGATCAGCGGCAGGTAGGTGTCGAGCCAGCCGAGTTCCCGGAACATCAGGTATTGCGGCAGCCGCAGGATAATCAGCGGCAGCATCATCGTGCTGACCATCACGCCGAACAGCAGCTTCTTGCCGAAGAACTCGAAACGCGCAAACGCATAGGCCACCAGCACGCATGAGATCACCGTGACGATGATGCGCGGCACCACGATCAGTAGCGAGTTTAGGAAATAGGTGGCGAAGGTGTATTCAGTGCTGGTCTTCCAGCCCTTGGCATAGGCGCCGAATTCGAACTTGTCCGGCCAGAATCCGATCTCGGAAAAGATCTGCTGGTTGCTCTTGAAGGTGGCTCCGACCAGCCAGAGCAGCGGGTAGAGCATCACCACTGCCACGGCCAGCAAGGCGGTGTAGCGCAGCAGCTTGGCTGCGCGATCCTGGGAGGAAGTCATCGTCCGTCGTCCTTCTCACCAGCGTAGAAAACCCAGTAGCGCGAACTCCAGAACGACAAGGCACTCAGTCCGGCCACCAACCCGAACAGCACCCAGGACAATGCTGCGCCATAGCCCAGATTAAAGAAGCGGAAGCTCTGGTCATAGATATAGAGCGCCAGCACATAGGTGGAATTCAGCGGGCCGCCTTCGGTGATGGCATAGGGTCCGTTGAATTCCTGGAAGGCTTGCACCATCTGCATGATCATGTTGAAGAAAATCACCGGCGTGATCAGCGGCACGGTGATCTTCCAGAACTGCTGGTTGCGGCTGGCGCCGTCGATCTCTGCCGCCTCATAGAGCGATTGCGGCACGTTTTGCAGCGCTGCCAGGAAGAT